>NZ_KV815122.1:51737-70178 GCF_001814145.1 Prevotella sp. HMSC073D09
TGCAAAACACAAGGCAAAATGGTGCTAAACGCAAGGTGAGAAGCATGATTATCCACAGCAATGGTATAAATATAATCTTTTAGAACCATTAAAAACATGGTCGAAAAGGGCAAAATAGTGGTTAAAAAGTGGGATTCTAGGGGTTAAAAGCGTGTATTTGGGCTTGAAAAATTACGAGCCGTTCAGCAAAATAGAAAGGCTAAAAGGTACAAAATGCAGGTCTTTTTCTTGAAATTGAACATGCCGGGAGGAGCGAAAGGCTAAAAATTGGGGCGATTTGCCTACTTTTGGGCCTATATTTTCGCTAGAACGGATCGGGAATTAGAGCGATATTGTAAAATAAAAGATAATAATTTATAGCCAAACAGAATTGGATTTAGAAAGCCACAAATGCAGCGTAGGCAAACAATACACCTACTTTTAATCCGCGTAAAGCCTTGTTAATGCCATGCTGTACACGCGTTGCACTCTTCTATCAGCTATTTTCCAAAAGCAATTCTGTTTGACTATAAGTTTTTAAGTTGGTGAGGTGCAAAGCTGGTGAGTTGGAGGTGTTTTGAGTTTTTGAGTTGATGAGCTGGTGGCTTTTTGAGTTGATGAGTTGGTGAGTTGATGAGTTGGTGGGTTGACTTTCCCTGTACTTCGTGTGTAAGAAAGGTGTTTATCTTGTGTTGGCATAACAGAGATAACAAACACCTCTTAAATGATAGAAACATAAAAAGTCAAGACGACTTCAGTGCCTATATTGGAAAGGTGGAGGGGGAAAAAGGTCGGGAGGCACCGTAACATTACCCAAATTGTTAAAAAGAAAATGTGATAATGCAAGAAAGTATTAGATATTGATAATATAGTGCACAATGATTTACTATATTATTCTTAACTTTGTGCACATGATAATCCACCAATTATTGCCAAATTATGACAAAATGTGCGCTGTTGCAACCTTTTTATTCCTTGTGGAGCTAAATCAATAGCAAATTGAATGGTTGCCCATAAAACAGTCCTGCTTTGCCTAATCCTTGCAATAGGTGTAAAGACGTATTAACAGTAACAATATATTTACCTATATAGACAAATGAGAAAACATACATTATTACCGGCTCTGTTGTTTGTAGCCGTGGCCTTGCACGCTGTGGTGCGGACAAATTTCCCTACGGACAACACGCGCGCGAAACGTAAAAAGGTGACCGTAACAAAGCAGGCACAAACCACAAACGCAGATACCATTATGCGCAACATCGCCCTGTCGAAAGACATTGATGTGAGTGCGTCGGCATTCGTCAACCAGAATGAGACGCCCGAGAAGGCTTGCGATGGGGACGTGCGAACCAAATGGTGCGACAACAGTTCGCCAAACAAGTGGTTGCTTTACGACCTTCAGAAAGATTACAACGTGCGTAAGGTTTGCCTGATATGGGAAAATTGGGACCCCAACAACATATATAAGGTGCAAACAAGTGTCGACGGACAACACTGGACCGACCGAATAACGGAGACAACAAATACACAAAACCAACGTGTTTACGATGTGGATTGGAAAGGTGTGCGCTTAGTTCGTTTCCTTGTGCCCGAAGAGGCCAAAGACGACGCTGTGCGCTTGATGGAGTTCCAGGTGTGGACTAGGGGCGCAGGGCAGCCCTCGCGCATCGAGCCGATAGGCAAATGGGGTGCTATGGTTAAGCCACGCTATCTGCATACGGAGGGTAAGAAAAAGATATACGCACTGATGTCGTTTGTAGACAATAGGGTGGGCGTTATCGATGCCAACGGTAGCAACTGCGTTATTGGTCCGCAAATGCCGTTCGGCTCCATCAATCCGTCGCCCCAAACACCCGAAGGCGAACACGACGGCTATGCACCTAATCAGCCAATACGCGGTTTTGGGCAGCTGCACGTTAGTGGAACGGGATGGGGAAAATATGGCCATTTCTTGCTTTCGCCACAAGTGGGGCTCAGCGTTGGCGAAACCGAACACGACTCGCCGGCAAGCGACGAAGTGGCCAAGCCCAACTATTATAGGGCAAGGTTAGACAGGTATGGCATCGTTACCGAACTGACGCCAACCGAACATGCCGCCATTTACCGTTTCACTTTCCCGCAAACGCCCGAGGCGAACATCGCCATGGACGTAACCCACAGTCTTACCCGCGACATTGCCAAATATATCGGCGGAACAGTTAAGGCAAACAGCGTGAGCATAGACAGTGACGAAGGCGACAGATTTTCGGGTATGATTGAATACGAAGGTGGTTTCAGCGGTGGTTTTTACAAGTTGTATTTCACCGCGCAGCTAGACAAAAAGCCCCGAACGTTCGGTGTTTGGAAAAACGGGACACTGCAACAAGGTGCCAAGAAGGCCCAACTAACCCAAGGAGAAGACCGCATAGGCAGCTACTTTACATACTACACGAACAACGGCGAGGCGGTTAAACTCAAGATAGCCATATCGTTTAACAGTGTTGAGCAGGCCAAGAAGTATCTTGCCGCCGAAATTCCAGGATGGGATTTCGAGGCAACGAAGAAACGCGGCGAGGACAAGTGGAACCGCATATTGAGCGACATCGTTGTAGACGAAGCTCCAGCCGTGAGGATGAAACAGTTTTATTCGGCCTTGTATCACTGCTTGCTGATGCCCCGAAACCGCACCAACGAGTTCCCCGCATTCGGCAACAAGGAACTGTGGGACGACCATTTCGCCGTGTGGGATACGTGGCGCACGCTCTTCCCGCTGCTCACCATCATCGAGCCCGACGTGGTTGGACGTAACGTTCAGGCCTTCGTTAATCGCTGGAAGGTGAACGGAAAGGTGAAAGACGCCTATATAGCAGGTAACGATATGGCCGAAGAACAAGGTGGAAACGATGTAGACAACATCGTGGCCGACGCTATTATTAAAGACATTAAAGGCTTTGACAAGGCTGAGGCTTACAAGTACTTGAAGTTCAGTGCCGACCACGAGCGCCGTGCAGCGCCGTTAATGGTGGGCGAAAAGGGGTTGGGCCAAAACGATACGCTGTTCTATCGGCAGAACGGATGGCTCCCCGGTGGCGTGATGGCCCAATCAACAGCCTTGGAATACTCCTATAACGACTACTGTGTGGCATTGGCAGCCAAGAAATTGGGTCACGAATGCGACTACAAGAAATATCTGGAACGCTCGAAACGCTGGGTGAACATGTGGAACGCCGACTTGGAAAGCAAGGGCTTTAAGGGCTTTATTTGCCCCAGAGACAAAGACGGAAAGTGGATAGACATAGATGCCACCTACTTTTGGGGCTCGTGGAAACGCTATTTTTATGAAGCCAACGCTTGGACTTATTCTTTCTTCGTGCCCCACGACATAGACAAACTCATCGAATTGAATGGTGGCAAAGAGCAGTTTGCCAAGAAACTGGACTACGGTTTCAGAAACAGCCTGTTGGAGTTGGCCAATGAGCCATCGTTCCTTACGGCGCGCCTCTTCAATCATGCCGGGCGGATGGACCTCACTTGCTATTGGGTGAACCATGTGTTGGAAAACCTTTTCGGCGAATATTCCATGCCCGGCAACGACGATAGCGGCGCCATGTCTTCGTGGTGGCTTTTCTCGGCTATGGGTTTCTTCCCCAACGCAGGGCAAAACATCTACTATCTCAATTCGCCCTTGTTTAAACGGGTTACCATACAACGGCCAAACGGCAACATCGAGATAAGCGCGCCCAACCGCACCGACAAGAACATCTATATAAAAGAGGTGAAAGTGAACGGCAAAACCTGCACCGACGGCATCATTACTTATGACGACCTGAAGAACGGGGCAACCATAAGGTACGAACTAACGAAGTGAACATCGAATAACAATTAATATTTAAACAACATGAAACATTTCCTTTTGACGTTGGGCTTTATGCTCACGCTCGGTGTGCTTTCGGCATTCGGGCAACAAACGGGTAACAAGCTTTGCCTTAAAGCCTCGAAAGTGCTGCTTCCCACTGGCGGCAAAGTGTCGTTTGAGGTAGAAGGCACCAATCCGTCTGCCACCTACAAGTACAAGTGGACTTTACCCAAACAGTTTAAGAAATTGTCTGAAAGGGGCAACAAGGTGGTGGTGAAAATCCCCGATGAAGGTAATTACGAGGTGAAGGTGTTTGTGGAAAGCAACGATGAGAGCGACGACGTAGAACTGAAAACCAACGTAGAAGTATCGAACAGCAAAAAGATAGAGCTGCTGAGTGTTGGCAAGAAGGTTGTGTCGTGTAGCGGCAACGTGGGCGACGAAAGGCCCGATTGGCTCTTTGATGGTACCGCCGACCCCGACAATTACAGCAAGAAATGGTGTGCCGAGGGAAAGAAAGAACACGAAGTGGTGGTAGACTTAGGGCAAACATGCCAAATCTATCGCTTGAAATTCTACGACTGCCGTACCAAAGAGACCGATTACGACAACATCCAAAACTTTAAACTCTTTGTGAGCGACAACCAAACCGACTGGACTTTGGCCCTAAGCGAGACGGGGAACAACGATAATGTGAAAGACATTACCTTTGCCCCCGTAAAGGGAAGATACGTGAAATTCGTGGCCTACGACCCGAACAAAGACTTCACCATCCGCGTTTGGGAACTGGAACTATATGGCGTAAAATAGTAAATGGTGTGGTAAGGGGGCGCCTTATGGTGCTGCATGGTTCTCTTCTTGTTCCTCCCCAAAGAACGTTTAGCCTTTCCACTTTGCCAAAAGAACCGTGCCGGCGATTTTCAATACTCGCCAAGGCAACGTTCGAACAAGTTTGGCATTGTCTCCTTTGGCTTAACGAAAACGTCGGACTATTGCGGCATCCGGCGCACCTTTACCCCCTCCCTTACAAACAGGTGGCTTATGCTTAAACCAGTAAGATTTTGGGTATGCCTGGTTCTTATCTTGGGCATGCCAAGGGTGTTTTTTGCCCAAGACAAGACACCCTATCGGCTTGTAAACCCCTTTATAGGCACGGGCAACGAGGGCAACTGTTTCCCTGGTGCCCAGGCTCCGTTCGGCATGCTGTCGTTAAGTCCTAACAACACGTTCGACAATTACGAAGATGCCGCATCGCGTCCGGGTTACAAATATTTCCGAAACGAGATAAACGGCTTTGGGCTGACACATTATAGCGGTGTGGGTTGCCATGCCATGCAAGACTTGCAGTTTATGCCCGTTGCGGGAACACTCGACAAATCGCCTGTGAACGACAAGCATGCATACGTGTCGCGGTTCTCGCACGAACGCGAAAAGGCAATGCCTGGCTATTATTCTGTTACGCTCGACGATTACCATGTGGATGCGAAGTTCGCTGCTACGGTACACGCTGCCATCGGCGAAATTACCTATCGAGGCGACCAAGAGGCGCATTTGGTGTTTGCTCCAACAAACTGTGCCAACGGCATCGGCGATGGAGAACTGCACATCGAGTCGACAGCCATGACCGTAACGGGGTGGGTTTCGACGGGCGGATTTTGTTGGCGCGACCCCAGAGACCGCCCATACCGCGTGTTTTTTGTGGCTAAGTTCAACACCAAGTTCAGCAGCTACGGCGTGTGGAAAGGCAAAGCCAAGGCCGAAGGGACCTCTAACGTGGCAGGAGACGACGTGGGCGCATACGTGTCGTTTGGAAAGTTGAATGGAAAGGCTGTGAAAATGAAGGTGGCCATCTCGTATGTGAGTATCGATAACGCCCGCAAAAACCTGCAAGAAGAGATAAGTTGTTGGGAGTTTGAGGACGTTTGCCGCGCAACGAAATCGCAATGGGAGCGCATGTTGTCGCGCCTGACCGTAGAAGGAGGCAGCGAAAGTCAACGGCAGGCATTTTACACCGCCGTTTACCACAACCTTTTGCACCCCAACGTGTACAGTGACGTGAACGGCGACTACATGGGATTTGACGATAAAGTGCATCGTGTGGCCAATGGAAGGAAACAATATGCCAACTTCTCGCTGTGGGACACCTATCGCACAACCACCACATTGCAGGCCCTAATCGCACCCGATGAGGCTTCGGACATGGCCCAATCGCTGTTACTTGATGCCGAGCAAGGAGGGGCTTATCCCAATTGGAGCATGAACAACGTTGAATATGGGGTGATGAATGGCTACTCAACGTTCCCCTTCATTGCCAATCTCTATGCCTTTGGGGCACGGAACTTCGACCTGCAAGCAACCAAAGAGATGATGAAACGCGTGTCGGTGAAACACATTAAGTGTAAAGGTTTCCACGGTTGGGAGCACGTTGAAGACTACATGACGTATGGATACGTGCCCGTAGATAGGCATGGGCATGGCGCCTCGATGACCCTTGAATATTCTATCGACGACTTTTCTATTGCCCAGATATGCAAGGCTGCCGGCGACGAGGCTGCATACAACTATTATATGAATCGTTCGCAAAGTTTCGAAAAACTATTTGATGAAGAAACGCGGCTGATAAGGCCGAGAAACGCCGACGGCAGTTTCCTAACGCCTTTCGCACCCAACATGGAGAAAGGCTTTAACGAAGGTAATGCCATGCAGTATTTTTGGAGCGTTCCGCATAACGTAGATGCCTTGACAGACTTTTGTGGAGGTAAGGATGCAATGGAGAAACGGCTCGACACGTTTACGTCGCAAGTGAAGTGCGGTTGGGCACCCGATGTTCCATATTATTGGTTGGGCAACGAACCTTGCTTTGGGAGTGTCTACGTGTACAACTTCTTAGGCAAGGCATGGAAAAGTCAACGGATGGTGCGAAACGTCCTCAATCGGTTCGACGATACGCCTAACGGGCTCCCCGGCGATGACGATGCCGGTGCAATGTCGGCCTTATACGTATTCTCGGCTATGGGATTGTATCCCTACATCCCGGGCATTGGAGGCTTTGTGGTAACGGGTCCGCTGTTCACTAAGGTTCAGTTGCAGCTCAAGGGGGGTAAAACGCTCACTATTATTGGTGAAAACGCAGGCAATGATGCCCCTTACATACAGCGTTTGCAAGTAGACGGGCGCGAAACAACATCCACGTGGTTAGACTGGAACAAACTGAAACATGGCGCAAGGCTGAACTTCGTGATGGGTAAAGAGCCCAACAAACAATGGGGAGCGACAGAGAAAGACGTTCCGCCGTCTTATTATTAAGGTGGGATGGGCAAGCAAACGCTTTGCTGCCTGCCAACAATCTAAGTACAAACAATAAAATCAGATGAGAATGAATAAATACGCATTGTTGCTGTTTTCGCTTTGTTCGGTGCCCTTGTCAGCATTAGCTCAGGGCAAACACATAACGGGTAGGGTGTCTGACACGAAAGCCGAACCCATCGTGGGAGCAGTAATCAAAATTCAAAACAAGGCTGCTGTGGTTACGGATGCCGAGGGTAGGTATGCCATTGATGCAGAGCCTGGCGACGTGTTAGACATCACTTGTATCGGCATGCAGAGCCAAAGGTTGAAGGTTGGCAACCGGTCTACCCTCAATGTGGTGCTGCAAGACGATGCCGTGAAACTCGACGACATCGTCGTTGTGGGTTATGGCACGATGAAGAAACGTGACCTATCGGGAGCAGTGGCCAAGATAAGCGGCGACGACCTTTTGGGGACGGGCGCTTCTAGCTTTAACCAAGCCCTGCAAGGAAAGGTGTCGGGCGTGGTGGTTAACAAAACCGACGGGGCACCGGGCGGTGCTATCAGCATCAATGTGCGTGGCGCAAACTCGTTCACCACAAGCACCGAGCCGCTTTACATTGTAGATGGTGTTCCCTTTGAAACGGCTGGCACGCCATCGAGTAAGGCCACCGACGGCAGTCAGATGCGCATGAACGCCCTCGCCTCGATTAACCCACACGACATCGAATCGCTCGAAATACTTAAAGATGCCTCTGCAACGGCCATCTATGGGTCGCGTGGAGCCAACGGCGTGGTGCTCATTACTACGAAGAAAGGTAAGGCCGGGCGTGGAAAGATTGAGTTCACGTCGAACCTGAGCATGTCGAACGTGCTGAAAAAGATAGATGTGCTCGACCCCGTTACCTACGCGCGTTACATTAATGAGCAAACGGCCAACAGGGCAATATATAACGGAGAAACCGTGAACGGGCTGCCTTACGAGGGAAAATGGAAGTATCGGGAACTCAATGGAAAGATTGTTGAGAACTCGGGCGTATATAATCCCTCGCCCGAGGATTTCCTCAATCCCGGCCTGCGAACCGACCAATATGGGAACAAAACGATGGTGCGAGGCACCAATTGGCAAGACGAAATCTACCATACGGGTTTCTCTCAAGAGTACAACCTTAACGTGTCGGGTAGCGACAACAATGGTTGGTGGTCGTTTTCGGGTAACTATCTCAACCAAACGGGCGTTATCAGGCGTTCGGGATTTGAGCGTTACATCCTTCACATGAACATCGGACGTAGGGTGAAAGACTGGTTAGAGATTGGCATGAACATGAATTACACCAACTCGACGACCGACTTCGCCAAGTCGAGCAATGAAGTTGGTGTGGTAAGGTCGGCCTTGGTGTTCCCTGCCACTTATGCCCCCGATGTCAGCGTGTATGAGTCGGACAAGCTAAACTGGCTTGCATCGAACCCTGTGGTTTATCTTAACAACTCGAAAGACCAGCAGCGGATGAGCAACTTCTTCTCCTCGTCTTACTTGGAGGCTAAGATCAGGCCTTATTTAAAGTTCCGACAGAACCTCGGATTGGGTTATTCGGAAAACAGTCGCGGGTCGTATTACGACAGGCATACCTCCGAAGGCAAGTATCCCGACAATGGGAAAGGAGGGCAAAGCGATAGCTGGTGGAAGAGCCTGACGTCCGAATCGCTGCTTACTTTCGATAAGAGTTTCGGCGGAAAACATTCGGTAAACGCCTTGTTAGGCTTTACCTACGAGATAGCCAACTTCGGTTCGAAGGGCATGTCTGCAAAAAACTTCCCCTCGGACGTAACCCAAGAGCACAATATGGGGCTGGGATTAAGCTATAATGCGCCAGAGAGCGAGCGCGGACAGCAAAAGTTGATGTCGCTATTGGCACGCGTCAACTATTCGTATGCGGGCGGAAAATACGTCGCTACAGCATCTTTGCGCCGCGATGGGTCGAGCAAATTCTCTCAGGCAAACAACAAAATAGGACACTTCGCATCTGGTGCGGTGGCCTGGCGACTATCAGAAGAACGCTTCGTTAAGGATTTAGACATCTTCGATAACCTTAAACTACGATTCAGCTACGGACAAACGGGCAACCAAGGCATTGGCGCTTATCAGGCACAATTATATATGATAGCATCCAACTATCCTTATAATGGCAGCATGGCAAGCGGTTTCTCTGAGGTGTTATGGCGCGGCGCGCTGAACAAAAACCTGAAATGGGAAACCACCGACCAATTTAACCTTGGCCTCGACATGGCCTTTTGGAGAGGAAGGGTTAACCTTACGGCCGACTTGTATTGGAAAAAAACACGCGACTTGCTGCAAAGCACCGCCATCCCTTCCAGCAACGGTTTCGTCAACATGTGGTCTAACGAAGGCCATGTGGTGAACAAGGGAATTGAAGTGGCAGCGAAGTTCAATGCCATTAACCACAAAGGGTTCAATTGGAACATCGAAGCGAACATCGCCTTTAACAAGAATGAGATAGGCGGACTCTCCTCAGACCGCTTTGCCGAACGCGTATCTGCCGGTATGGAGAAGGTGTTCATCCAGCGCAACGGACTGCCTATCGGCACCATTTACGGTTTCCTTGAAGATGGATTTTATGATAACGAGGCCGAAGCCCGCATGAACAAAAGCTACGCGGGGATGTCGTCTGACGAGATTAAACGTTTCGTTATCGGCGAGGTTAAGTACAAAGACCTCAACGGAGATGGGGTGATTACCGATGCCGACAAAACCGTAATAGGGAAGACTTTGCCCGACTATACCTTCGGAATAACCAACACGTTCAGTTGGAAAGGGTTTAACCTGAGTTTCTTCTTCCAAGGTTCGGTGGGCAATAGTCTCTTCAACGCCAACATGCGCGACGTTCGACTCGACGACATTGGCAACATCCCCCGCAGTGCGTACGAGGCCAGGTGGACACCCGAAACGGCTGCAACAGCCCGCTATCCCAAAAACGTAGCCACGCGAAACCGCGACATGAAAGTGTCGGATAGGTACGTGGAGGATGCCTCTTACCTGCGGTTGAAAAGCCTAAATTTGGGTTACAACATCAAGCCACATTGGCAAGGCATCTCTAACATATATGTATATGCCAGTGCCACAAACCTGTTTACCATTACCAAATATAGCGGAGCCGACCCCGATGTGAATGCTTTCGGTTGGGATGCATCGCGACGTGGCGTGGATTATTACTGTTATCCGGGCAGCCGAACCTTTGCCCTCGGATTTAAGTTGGATTACTAAAAACGAAGTTTCATTATGAAAAAGATAGGTGTTAAGTATATTGCCGCTTGTTTGTGGGGCGCACTTGTTGCCGCATCCTGCATCTCGTGCGCAGACCTGTTGGACGAGAAGGGTTTCTCGTTCGTCAACGACAAGAACATAGAAAACAACGACGAAGGCGCACAACAATGGGCCACGGGCGCCTTTAGCGCGCTCACTTACGAGGTGTTTCGCTGGGATGCCTTTCCCCATGTGCTCGATTTCGACTGCGATTACATGACCGGTCCCGACTGGGCCTTTGGCAAATTCGGGTCGGGAAACTTCCAAGACGACGACCACGCACAGCAGATGTGGGAGAAGATGTACAACATCATACACCGCTGCAACCTGGGAATTGAGAACGTTGAGGCCATGACGGGCACCACGCCACGAGGCAAAGACAATGCCATTGGCGAAATGCAGGTGCTCAGGGCATACGCCTATTTCCTGTTGGTAAGGGCGTTTGGCCCCATCCCCGTTCGTGATCACACCATCAATTCGGGACTTTCCGACATTCACCAGCCACGCCAACCCATCGACTCGGTTTACCATTACATCATCGCCAACTTGCAACAGGCCGAGCAACGGCTCTATAAGAACACTGATAGGGAATTCTCCTTGGGGCATGTTTCGGCAGGAACGGCTGCGTCGCTCTTGGCAAAGGTCTACCTAACCATGGCCTCGGGTGCCGTTCCCACTGGCGAAAAGGTTATCGTAAGGGGCGGAAAGGCCTTCGAGAAAGTGGCTGGCGAGAAGGTTTACACCAATCCTGTGGCCATCGAACACAAAAAAATGCAGCTCGCGGGATATGATAAGATAGACTACATGAAGTGTTTCGCCCTAGCGCGCGATAAGGCCAAGGAGGTGATGGACGGCAAGTACGGCTCGTACGACTTACTGCCTTACGATGCACTTTGGGCAATAGGCAACCGCAATAAGGTGGAACACATCTGGAGCTTGCAAACCGTTTCCAACGACGATGTTTATGGCGTGTCTTTCGGCGAGGGCTATACGGGCGTGTTGGGTACGGCCGGCGAGACCTACGGCTTGCATCATGGCATGCGCAATCATTGGTATAAGCTGTTCGAACCGCAAGACTATCGCATAACCAAAGGCGTGATGCACCGCTGGCAACGCTATCATGCCGTAGACTATCATGGCGGTTCTTATTATCCCAACACCGACGAATGGAAGAAAAAAGCCCAAGGTTATACCAATGACGAAGGGAAGTGGGTGGCTCCCGTAGCACCCTTCAACGATGGACTTTCTTACGAAAGCAAGAACGATAACAATTACTTGGCCTACCTCACCAAGTACACCTATGTAAGCGACAGAACGAAAAAGCGCGCTGACATATATTTCCCCTTCCTGCGTTTTGCCGATGTACTGCTGATATATGCAGAGGCGGCCAACGAGGCCAACAATGGTCCTACCGCCGAAGCGCTTAACGCCCTCAACCGCGTAAGGGTGCGCAGCAATGCCACGCCCAAATCGCTTACGGGTGTAGGCAACATTAACGATAAGGTGCTTTTCCGCTCGGCTGTGTTGGAAGAGCGGGCAATGGAATTTGCCGAAGAGGGCGATCGCCGATGGGACTTGATTAGGTGGGGCATCTATCTGCCTGTGATGAACGCCATCGGCGGAACAGACGAGGTGGACATTGTGAAGACAAGGATGGAAAAACACTTGCTCTTCCCCATTCCCGGTTCGGAAGTGGGCGTTAATAAGTTCATAACTAAAAACAATCCGGGGTGGTAACGGCTTTGCCCAAAGATACATATCCCCTTTAATTGCACGATAATGAAAGCAAAGATAAGAAAACATTTAAACCTTGGCTTGCTTGCCATTGCCACGGCGATGATGGCTTGCCAAAACATTGTAGACAATCCCGATGTGGAAGATTTCTCTGCCGCTGGCGCACCTACAATAACGAAGATTACCACGGTTACCGATTTAAACCAAGCGGTTACCCAAAGTGGCATGGGCCAATGGCTTGCCATTCACGGCGACAACTTGGCACACCCCACGGCCATTCTCTTTAATGATGTGGAGGTAAACCTCAAAGACGTTTATGCTGTCCGCACGCGGATAAACGTGGCCATACCTGCCGAAGCTCCCAATAAGCTCACGAACACCCTTACCGTACGCACCGCTTTGGGCGAAACCACCACGAATTTCACCGTCGATTTCCCAAAACTAAAGGTTGTGGGGCTGGACAACGAATTTGCCAAACCGGGTAGTAATGTCACCGTTATGGGAGAATTTTTCAACCTATATGGGCTTACTTCAAACCAGGCCACATTCACATTAGGGGGCAAGCCGCTAACGGTTGTTGAGAAAAACGACAAGAAAATTGTGCTCACCATACCCGAAGATGCTGCCGATGGCACAGAAATAGTAATGTCGAGCCCAAAGTTAGAGCAACCTATACGCCTGCCTTATCGCGACAAAGGCGTGCAACTCTTTGCCAGTTACGATAAGGATTACCTTTTCGGTAAGGGTTACCTATGGACCTCGCAAGACTATTTCACCGACGGAACGAACGAGGGCGACCCCGTTCCGCCTGTTGGCAAATGTTTCTTTAGGCGAAAGAGCCTCTACTCGGCATGGAATTGGGATACGCTCATCGCCGGGCATTTCGACCTCGACGATGCCGATGTGGTGAACCATTTGGAAAACTATTGCATCAAGTTCGAGGTTTGGACCGCCAAGGATAAGCCCATACCCACAGGCGATTTCATCTTCTGGAGCCAGCAAAGTGCCGACAACATGAAACTACGTTGGAACCCGGCAGACCAAGGCGTATCGTTAAATACCAACGGCGAGTGGCGCACCATAACCCTAGATGCCGCCACATGGTTTAGAGACAATGATGCTCAACCCACATTGAAGAAAGGCAGCAACGACCTCACCATCGTTTACCAACCTCACGATGGGTTTGATGCCGACTTTGCATTGGCCAACCTGAGGTTTGCGAAGAAACGATAATACCATATATAATAAGGAATGCACAAAACCGAGGCAGGCTCTGAACCGTTAACGATGTTCAGAGCCTGCCTTATTTGGTGGCGTGCATGTTGCTATGCCCTAGCAGCCGTGTTACCTTCCAAACACTTTCTGTGCGCTACCGTTTTTCTTTTCGATGTGCAACCCCTTGGTGGGCTGTTTCAGTTCTCTGCCGTCCAAACTGTAATAACGTGTCGGCGCGTTGGCCGATGTCTTTTCCTTGTCGATGCGCTTAATGGCCGTCACCTCGCCATTGGTTGCAAAGCGTGCGCCTTTAAGCACAAACGTGGCACCCGACGGCCCTTTTACATAAACCTGCCTCAGCTTGTTCTTGTCCTTAGATAAGGGCACGTTAACCTGTGAAGCACCTGCCTCAAACCTGCTTGTGGTTGTTTGGGCGCCTTCTCCGTCGTATTCGATGCCTATTTCACCGTCGGTTGCCGTTGGTTGGGCAAACTGAATGACGAACAGGTTGAAGAGACTGAAATCCCTAAATTGGTCGTTGAAGTACCATCCCTTATGCGCCCAGTCGTCTTTAATGCTGATGGTTTTTGTTGCAGGGTCGTAATCTGCCCCGCCACCTTCGTTCACTTTTTTCAGAGTCAGTTCGAATCGCTTAGCCTTTTCCTCCTTCAACATTTGCTCGTATTCGGCCTTTGTGCAAGCAATAACTTTGTCTACGGTAATCATTCCAGGATAGTCGGCACTTTGCAAAACAAAGTCTTTCACGTTCTTCTTATGCTCGTGGTTCAAGGCTATGCCGGCAACGAGAAGTCCTGGCGTTATGGCTTGCTCCGCGCCCCAGCTGTCTTGTTGCGTCGTTCCGTCCGTGTATTCGGTCTTAATCTTAAACATGCACGAGGCATCTTTGAGTTTTAGCACCAGCATGTCGTATTCCGAGAAGTCTGTTCCCCCTTCAAACACGCATCCGTCTTTGTCGAAGAACTTGAAGGTTACACCGTTCCACTCGGTCATAAATGCAACATTGTTTCCCAATATCTGGCAATTGGCGTCCCAAGGTTGAAACTCGCCGGCAATCTCTTTCATCGGGAAGGCGCTCAATGTGGTGAAGAGCGCAAAGGAAACTAGTAAAATTGGCTTTCTCATAATTGTTTCTTGTTTATGTTAGATGTTACAAATTTAGGCATTTTCTTCTGTTCTCGTTGATACAATTTTGCCGTAATCCAGTACAATCTTATCGATATGTTAGCGTTTATGGGCATGCTGTGGCATTGGCAAGGCCGTCAACCGCACGCTTTGGCGTTGCAAGTGGCATAAGCCTTGGTTGCTGCATGACACATTTTTTCAGCCGCTTACGTTCCCCTTTTATGTAAAAGAGTTTGCTAGTTAAGCATAAAAATGGTAATTTTGCACAAATTAGCGGCCATACATACCATGCGTGTAAAAACGCGGGGCGTATGCCGAGACGAAAACAACAGCATGAAATAATTGCCATCCCTTGGGCGAGGGGCGTTGCACCAGCAAGCGAAACGCCCACGCAGGGGGGAACATACCTATTATATATAATATGTCTGAAAGAAAAGTGAGGGTGCGTTTCGCGCCCAGTCCCACGGGGGCATTGCACATCGGCGGAGTGCGTACGGCACTCTACAACTACCTGTTTGCCAAACAACAAGGTGGTGATTTGGTGTTCCGCATTGAGGATACCGACTCGCAACGCTTTGTGCCAGGAGCCGAAGAATACATCATCGAGTCGTTCCGCTGGTTGGGAATAAAGTTCGACGAGGGCGTTTCCTTCGGCGGAAAGTATGGACCTTACCGACAAAGCGAGCGCAAGGAGATTTACAAACAGTATGTAGACCAGTTGCTAAACGAAGGCAAGGCCTACATCGCCTTCGACACACCGCAAGAGCTTGAAGCCAAAAGGGCAGAGATAGAAAACTTTCAATACGATGCCCAAACCCGTAACGGCATGCGCAATTCGCTGACGATGAGTGCCGAAGAAGTGGATGCGCTGATTGGAGATGGCACGCAATACGTGGTGCGGTTTAAGGTGATGCCCGGCGAAGAGGTGCATGTTAACGACATGATTCGGGGCGACGTGGTGATTAAAAGCGACATCTTAGACGACAAGGTGCTGTATAAAAGCGCCGACGGACTGCCCACCTACCACTTGGCCAACATCGTAGACGACCATCTAATGGAAATAACCCACGTTATCCGTGGCGAGGAATGGCTGCCTAGCGCGCCGCTCCACGTGTTGCTATACAAAGCCTTTGGCTGGGCCGACACCATGCCGCACTTTGCACACCTGCCCTTGTTGCTTAAACCCGAAGGCAAAGGAAAGCTGTCGAAACGCGATGGCGACAGGCTGGGTTTCCCCGTTTTCCCCCTGGAATGGCACGACCCCAAGACGGGCGAAGTGTCGTCGGGCTACCGCGAAAGCGGCTATTTCCCCGAGGCGGTGATAAACTTCTTGGCCTTGTTGGGCTGGAACCCAGGCACCGAACAGGAGTTGTTCACCCTGCCGCAGCTCGTTGAGGCCTTCGACATCAGCCGCTGTTCTAAGGCCGGCGCCAAGTTCGATTATCAGAAAGGCATTTGGTTTAACCACGAGTATATCTTGCAGAAGAGCAACGAAGAGATTGCAAGTCTTTTCGCGCCGATGGTGGCCAACAACGGCATAGACGAACCCATGGAACGCATTGTGCAGGTGGTTGCCATGATGAAAGACCGCGTGAACTTTGTGAAAGAGCTGTGGCCGCTGTGCTCGTTTTTCTTCATCGCGCCGGTTCAATACGACGAGAAGACGGTGAAGAAACGCTGGAAAGAGAACTCGGCCGAGGTGATGACCCAACTAAGCGACGTGCTAGAAGGCCTGAACGACTTCTCCATCGAGAACCAAGAGCGCGAAGTGTTTGCCTGGGTAGAAAGCATGGGCTATAAGTTGGGCGACGTGATGAACGCCTTCCGCCTGGCACTTGTGGGCGAAGGCAAGGGTCCTGGCATGTTCGACATCAGCGCTTTCCTTGGAAAAGAAGAAACCTTGGCGCGACTTCGTAGGGCTATTGAGGTGTTGAAATAGGGTAAGTGCGGCATTGCGCCGCTTGCCCTTTGTTTAAAGTAAACTGCTGAACAGGCTGTAGAACAGACGTTGACAGAACGACAATTGCCTTGCGCAAAAGGTGCTGCGGGCCACGCAGTTACGCCAAACGTCATCCATCAAAAACCTTACACTCGTGTATAACATCATCATTTACATCTATCTTTTGGGCGTTGCCGTTGCCAGTTTTTTCAGCACCAAGGTGCGGAAGATGTGGCGAGGCGAACGCGATGCTTTCGACGTGTTGCGCAACAATGTTGAAGAAGGTGCGCAATACGTGTGGTTTCATGCAGCCTCGTTGGGTGAGTTCGAGCAAGGGCGACCGCTTATCGAAGAGTTGCGCCACACACATCCGCAATACAAAGTGCTGCTAACGTTTTTCTCGCCGTCGGGCTACGAGGTGCGAAAGAACTACGAAGGAGCCGACATCGTTTGTTACTTGCCGCTCGACACGCCGCTCAACGCCCGCCGTTTCTTGCGGCAGGTGCGCCCCGTGATGGCCTTTTTCATCAAGTACGAGTTTTGGTACAACTACCTGCACATCCTTAAGCATCGTGGTGTGCCGACATATAGCGTTAGCAGCATCTTCCGTCCCGACCAGATTTTCTTTCGTTGGTATGGCAAGAGTTATGGAAAGGTGCTTGCTTGTTTCTCGCATTTCTTTGTGCAGAACGAGCAAAGCCGCAGTCTGTTGGCCACGATAGGCATTCGCAATGTTTCTGTTACGGGCGATACGCGGTTCGACCGCGTGCTGCAAATACAAAAGGCCAGCAAGCATTTGCCTTTGATTGAGAATTTTGTGCAGGGCAAGCACTTGTTTGTTGCGGGTAGCAGCTGGCCGTCTGATGAAGAGATTTTCGTGCCTTTCTTCAACGCGCGGTCTGATTGGAAGATGATTATTGCGCCCCACGTGGTAAGCGAAGAACACCTGCAACAGCTGGAACAACAGGTTGAAGGGCAAACCATTCGCTATTCGAAGGCCACACCCGAGAGTGTGGCCGAGGCCGATTGTCTGCTCATCGATTGCTATGGATTGCTGTCCAGCGTTTACCATTATGCCGACGTAACCTATGTTGGCGGTGGCTTTGGCGTTGGCATACACAATGTTTTGGAGGCTGCCGTATGGGGCGTTCCCGTTATTTTCGGGCCAAACAATCAGCGTTTCCAAGAGGCACAAGACTTAATGGTGGCCGGCGGCGGCTTTGAAGTGGATTGTAAAGCGCACTTCGATGCGCTGATGGACGAGTTTATCGAGGCTCCGTGGCGCGTGCAGGTAGCAGGGGAGAAGTCTACCGAGTACGTGAAAAGTCAGGTTGGCGCAACGGACAAGGTGCTGGAAAAGGTGTTTTTGAAATAAAACAAGGCAGTTACAAAAGCAACAACGCACCCAACAACTGGCCTCACCCCCGGCCCCTCTCCAAGGGGAGAGGGGAGTAGTATGCTTTTAAAACGAACGCTGTTAGGCGCATGCGCACCGCAACTGGCCTAACACCATACGACACACTAACCTACAACCGGCATCGACCTATACTCCACACCGCCCTACAACTGGCCTCACCCCCGATTACTACTGGCCTCACCCCCAGCCCCTCTCCAAGGGGAGAGGGGATGGTATGCTTTTAAAACGAACGCTGTTAGGCGCATGCGCACCGCAACTGGCCTAACACCATAGGCACATCGTCCTACAACTGGCCTCGCCCTATACTCCACACCGCCCAACAACTGGCCTTACTCCTATATCCACACCACCCTACAACTGGCCTCACCCCCAACCCCTACTGGCCTCACCCCCAGCCCCTCTCCAAGGGGAGAGGGGATGGTATGCTTTTAAAACGAACGTTGTTAGGCGCAAGCTTACCCTAATTGCCCTCACCCCATATGCCATACACCGCCTACAACTGGCCTCGCCCCCGACCCCTACTGGCCTTACCCCGACCCCTCTCCAAGGGGAGAGGGGCGTAATATGCC
>NZ_KV815122.1:70278-82636 GCF_001814145.1 Prevotella sp. HMSC073D09
CCTCTCCAAGGGGAGAGGGGCGTAATATGCCTTGTTATGGCGTAGTTGGCTTTGTGGTAGCAAAACGTTTTGTTTCTTTCTCTCCTCGGGGCGGTATTGAGGTGATGCTGTATTGATACTCTTTTTTAAGTTAAACGGGGTATTAATGTTTTACAAAACGCACCTCTGTCGACACACCATTCTAGAAGAAAAAGGGGGCATAAAGCTAGCAAATAGCCACTATTTCCCACTTTGCGTACCCTTGTTTTTGTCCTTTTTTAAGTCAGCCGACTGCATTTAGCACCATTTTACCTTTCTAGTTTGTTGTTATCTCATTGTTTTTTCAAGTCCCAAAAGCGGCTTTTTGTATATAAAACTACCTCAAAAAACACTATTTTGCTCCTATTTTGCACACGTTTTCACCCCCAAATAGAGGTTTTAAGTGGCCTGATGTGATGAATTTTTATCCAAGATGCCTTGTGATTATGGGCAAAAAACCTTGCGTTTAGTACCAAAATGCGATGTGTTTTGCACCAAAACGCAGTGCAATTAGCACCAAAACGCAGTGCATTTTGCACCAAAACGCAGCCTATTTTGCACCAAAATGCAGTGTATTTTGCACCAAAACGTAGGATGTTTCGATGCTAATGGCCTTGCAGCCCCTTTAAACTGTAATTTTATTCGTTGTTATGCAGGTTTGTTATGAATGTGCGCTAGTTTCTTTTTGCACTAAAACAAACTCGTGCGAGAATTGAATTTTTGCGGTCGGGTGGGCGGTTGGTGAGCAAAATGGGCAGTCTTTGTGTTAATTTCTTCGCTGAAAAACGGACAGATTGTAATCAATGAAAACGTACTGCAACTGGCCTCACACCACCCTACAACCAGCCTCACGCCATACGGCACGCATCACCCTACAACTGGCCTCACCCCCAACCCCTCTCCAAGGGGAGAGGGGATAGTATGCTTTTACAACGAATACTGTTAGGCGCACACCCACAGCATTCGGCCTCACCTTCATTCCACGCCAAGAGGGAAGGGGGAGTAATAAGCCTTGTTTTATTGCAATGCACATTGTGCTTGCAAGGCATACCACTCCCCTCTCCCCTTGGAGAGGGGCTGGGGGGGGGCTGGTTGTGTGTTGTTCTTTTTGTTTTTTTTTATTTCCTTCTGCCTTTACCTCTCTCTTCCGAATATGCGGAGCAGGTACAGGAAGAGGTTGATGAAGTCGAGATAAAGTGTTAGCGAACCCATCAACGCCATCTTTTGTGCGTTCTCGTCGGCATCTTCGGCCCGCATCAGCATCTCTTTAATCTTCTGCGAGTCGTAGGCGGTAAGGCCAACAAACACAAGCACGCCGATGTAGCTCACGATAAGGTCGAACATTCCGCTCTTGAAAAAGAGGAGGTTCGCTATCGATGCGATGATAATTCCAACGAGAGCCATCAGCAGTATCTTGCCCAAACCCGACAAGTCGGCCTTGGTGAAGTAGCCAAACAAGGCCATTGTGCCGAAAGTTCCTGCGGTGATGAAGAACGTCTTGGTGATGACACTGGCCGAATAGGCGAGGAAAATTACCGAGAGCGTTGCCCCGTTGAGGGCCGAGTAGAGGATGAAAAGCAGCGTTGCCGTTGTGAGCGAGAGCCTGTTGATGAAACGGCTGATGCCGAAAACCAACGCCAGCTCGGCAATGATGAGCACCATGAACACGGCACGTCTTTCGAACATCTGGCTGATCAGCACCTCAGAGTGGGCCACGCCATAGGCCGTAACGCCGGTGATGATGAGGGCAAGCGTCATCCAAACGTACACTTTACGCATCAATGCGGGGAAGGCAAGCGATAAGGCACCCTCTTTTTCCCTTATTAGTCTGTCGAAATCTTGTTGTTCCATAACTTTGTTTGTTTGTTAATTGTTTTGAATAGGCAAAGATAAGACGTTTTCTTCAATAAACACTTGCGTGTTCAAAGAATTTAACAAATATGAAGAAGTTTCTCTTAAACAACGTGATAAACAGACCAACAAAGCCTGCTATATGGCATGCTTTGTATAGAAAACAAACAAATTGCAGGCATAAAGGCATAAAAAACATGGTTTTGCTTTATCATGTGATGCCTTTTTCGTATATTCGCAGGGTATAACAAGATGATAAATTGAGGAGATTTACCGAGTAGCTAAGGAGAACTTATGGGGAGTTTAATGAGATGATATGTTAAGGGGTTACGCCCAATGCCGCGCCACGACTGAGCTTTTGCAGGCTATTTCTTGTTGGCGCATGAGGCAATGAACTTGCAAGCGAACCTTTTTTCGGCAGCTCATGAACTCGTCGCCTCATAAACTCGTGAACACATGAACAAATCCATTATAACCAAAGGGCGGGCCTTGAACAGCGTATTGGCGTTGAGCGGCTTCGTACTTGTTTCGTTGTTGGTCATCGTATGGTTTCTGCCGCGCAACAATACGCCGCAGATGCGTTACGATGTGGGCAAGCCGTGGATGTATGGGTCGCTCATCGCCAAGTTCGACTTTCCCATTTATAAGAGCGACCAGGTGATACAACAAGAGCGCGACTCGCTGTTGGCACTGTTCCAACCCTACTACCATTACGACAGGAGCATGGAGAAACGGCAATTGGCCAAGCTGCAAGCCGATTTCCCAAAAGGAATACCAGGGATGCCCGTGGCGCAGATGCGCACACTTTACGACAGGCTGCACCGACTTTACCAGGCCGGTATCATCGGCACGCCGCAATACAACAGCATTGCCAAAGATTCGGGCAGCATGGTGCGCGTAATTATAGGTAAGCGTGTGCAAAGCATGCAGGTGGGCTGCATTTACAGCACCATGAAGGCCTACGAGCAGCTGCTCAACGATGATGTGTTGTCGGCATACCGCTCGGCTTTGCAGCAGGCCGACATCGTTGGTTACCTGCATGTGAACATGACTTACGATAAGGAACGCAGCACAACTGAACTGAACGACCTGTTGGCATCCGTGCCTTTGGCAAGCGGCATGGTGCTTTCGGGGCAAAAGATAATAGACCGGGGCGAGATTGTGAACGAACAAACCTACCGCGTGCTGGCCTCGATGGAGAAGGAAGTGGCGCGCCGCAACGTGTCGAAGGGCGAGATAAAGAACACCATCATCGGCCAATTCATTTATGTGCTGCTGCTGTTGGGGCTGTTTACGAGTTTCTTGGTGATGTTCCGCCCGCAGTATTTGCAGAAAGCGCGCTCGGTGGTGATGCTTTACGTGATGATAACGCTCTATCCCATTATGGTGTCGCTCTTTATGGAACACAGTTTGCTGAGCGTTTACATCATTCCGTTTGCCATCGGACCGATGTTTATCCGCGTGTTCATGGACTCGCGCACCGCTTTCACCACGCATGTGGTAACGATGCTCATCTGTGCTGTGGCGGTGAAGTACCAATTCGAGTTCCTCTTGCTGCAACTAATCGGTGGCTTGGTGGCCATTTATTCGTTGAGCGACTTGTCGGGTAGGGCACAGCTGTTCAAATGTGCGCTGTTCGTGACCCTGGCCAACTTCCTGGTGTTCTTTACGCTGCAACTGATGCAGACAGGCGACATCGCCAACTTTGAGACGAGCATGTATAGCCACTTCGTGGCCAACGGTGTGCTGCTGTTGCTGGCCTATCCGCTGATGTATGTTATCGAACGCACCTTCGGTTTCACTTCTAGTGTGACGCTTTTCGAACTCTCCAACACCAACAAAGGCTTGCTCAGGAAGATGAGCGAGGTGGCTCCAGGCACGTTCCAGCATTCCATCACCGTGGCCAACCTTGCTGCCGAGATAGCCAACCGCATTGGGGCAGACAGCTTGCTGGTGCGTACCGGCGCGCTTTATCACGACATTGGGAAAATGAAGGCACCCGCGTTTTTCACCGAAAACCAAGTGGGCGTTAACCCACACAAGGGCCTGCCCTATAAAGAAAGCGCAAGGATCATCATCAGTCACGTTACCGAGGGGGTGAAAATGGCCGAAAAAGCCAACCTGCCCACGTTTATTCGCGAGTTTATCCTCACCCATCACGGTACGGGGATGGCTAAATACTTTTATATTAATTATAAGAACGAACATCCCGACGAGGAGGTGGACGTTCGCGACTTCTCTTACCCAGGGCCCGACCCCTTTACACGCGAACAGGCGATACTGATGATGGCCGACACGGTGGAGGCCGCCTCGCGGTCGCTGCCCGAATACACGGAAGAAAGCATTAAGGGGCTGATAGACCGCTTGGTAGACGCACAATTGGAAGAGGGGCACTTTAAGGAATGCCCGATAACATTCAGGGATATAGCCGTGGCAAAGGCTGTTTTGCTGGAGCGTCTCAAAAGCATTTATCACACACGAATATCGTATCCGGAGCTTAAACGGGGCTGACCAACTGCCGATAAGGCACTCCATGCCCGCGTTGCCGATTGCAGGCGCGTGCGTTGTTTCTCCTTGTCTTAATGCTGAAAGATGGGGCGATGTCGGGTTGGCCGATTGCAGAAACGTACATGTAGGACTGCACAAATGGCTGATAACGTGCAATAAAACAATACTTTTGGTAATATTTTTCGTAATAATAACATTAAGATTGGTTAAATTTTAGTGATACGTGGTGATAATTCGAACAATTTCACTAACTTTGTAACCAACAATATTAACAACTGTTTAATATGCGCTCATTCAAAAAGGCCAGTTCGGCCGCTGTTTTGGCAATGTGTTGCCAGTCGTTGTTCGCAGGCGGACTGCTTACGAATACCAATCAGAACATTGCCTTTAACCGAAACTTCGCACGCGATGGCGTGATTGCCATCGACGGAGTTTACAGCAACCCTGCTGGTGTTGCCTTCCTAGAAAAGGGGTGGCACCTGTCTTTCAACTTCCAAAATGCCTATCAAACCCGTACCATTCGAAGTGGAATGTCGGTTGAGGCAGCCAAGTCTACCCCTTTCTATCATCCCCTTTCGTTGAACGCGGGCGATGCCGAAGGCACGAAGAAGTATGTTGGAAAAGCTTCTGTGCCCATCTTGCCGTCGTTTCAAGGAGCATACGTCGGCGATAAGTGGAGCTTCCAGGTGGGCATCGGACTTATAGGTGGCGGCGGTAAGGCCACATTCGATGAGGGGCTGGGTTCGTTCGAACGGCAAGTAGCCCTCATACCCGCAGCGTTGGCACAAGCGGGACTAACGTCTCCCACGCCGGCCTATTCGCTTGCCAGCAACATCAAGGGCCAACAATACATCTTTGGCGTACAGATGGGTGCCACATACAAGTTTAACGACCAGCTTTCTGCATACGTAGGCATGCGCGTGAACTATGTATATAATAAGTACACGGGAAGTATAACCGACATAACGGCCAACATTGCCGGCGCGAACGAAAACCTCTACGCCTACTTCGGCAACAAGGCCACCCAGCTTAACGCACAGGCTGCCGCGCTGAAGGCACAAGCCGAGGCCACAACCGATGCCGCATTGAAGGCCAAACTGCTTGCAGGTGCAGCCAAAGCAGAGGGCGGTGCCAGGCTGATGAGTGAGAAACAAGGCCAAGTAAAGGACAAATACTTGGAGTGTACCCAGAGAGGGTGGGGCGTAACGCCGATAATCGGCTTAGACTTCAAGACCGGACGATGGAACTTCGGCACGCGTTTGGAGCTGAATACGCACCTCAACATCGAGAACGATACGAAGGTTGACGACACGGGACTGTTCCAACACGGCGTGAATACGCCCAGCGACTTGCCCGGTTTGTGGACCATCGGCACGCAATACGCCATCCTTCCCAACCTCCGCGCAATGGCATCGTACCATCTCTACTTCGACAAGAGTGCGAAAATGGCCAATGACAAGCAAAAGCTTTTGGGCGGAAACACCCAAGAATTTTTGGCCGGAATGGAATGGGACGTAACGCCCGACATCACGGTTAGCGCAGGCGGACAGCGTACGAAATACGATTTGGGCAACGGCGCGTACCTCTCGGACATGAGTTTCGTAACCAGCAGCTATTCTATTGGTTTCGGAGCACAAGTGCGATTGGCCAAGAACATGAAGCTCAACGTGGCCTATTTCTGGACCAACTACGAGAACTTCGACAAGACCTACAAGCAAACGGTGGTGACAAACGCCAACCCATTGGCCACCGTTACGCTCGACAATACCGATCGATTTACCCGTACCAACAAAGTGTTGGGTGTGGGGCTTGACGTCGAATTCTAGGAAAAAATACTTTATCTAACTCTCTAATTCTCTGCCCATATCTTCATCCGCGAGGACAAAACGGTATGGGCCTTTTTTATGTCCGTACGCCAACGCCAACTTCAACACCACCACATGGTAAGGCACTGGTAAGCCATTGGGTTTGCTGTTCGGTGTTACCTTGGGCGCGTACGCATCGTTCAAAGCATTTGCCTGTTAGCTAAAATCCCCATGCATCATGCTCGTTCAAAGTATGCTAGCCCAATGAGTAGAATTT
Source organism: Prevotella sp. HMSC073D09 (assembly GCF_001814145.1). Classification (NCBI taxonomy): domain Bacteria; kingdom Pseudomonadati; phylum Bacteroidota; class Bacteroidia; order Bacteroidales; family Prevotellaceae; genus Prevotella; species Prevotella sp. HMSC073D09. Next base: position 76,738 of record NZ_KV815122.1, read on the forward strand.
CTCCTTATTGCAACAAAGCTCCGATAAAGACCATTAAATAACTGATTTACATCAATAAAAAGCCTACTTTTGTAATAAATGCAACTATATAACCGAAAAAAGAACTAATTTTGCAGCACGTATTCGCAATCGCCAATAATGTATAACGATAACCCAGGGCCATGCAAATAACCCTTGCGGCCTGTCGTTTCTATCGATCATTGTAACTAATTATTTTTGATGCTAACTAGAATAAATCGTTTTATTGCGCCAACAACAAACACAGATTTTATTCACCTCCCTTCGGCTTAGCCTGGCGGGGAAAGGGCATTATGCGTTACCTGGCACGGGGAAACCCCACGTGCGCCAATCTAAAAAGCAAACAATACTAATTATAAACAAAAATGAAGAGAGAACAACAAAACAAGTTACCTTACATGTCGCCGCAGTGCGATATGGTTAAAATCGAGAACATCGACTTCCTATGTGTTTCAGTAAGAACCGACGTCCGTAACAACACGTCGCCCTCGGGTTACGAAAATCGGGGCGAACACAATGTGGGCACCATACGGGTTGGCCGTAAAAACGCACCAGCCAGAGGCATGATGTTTTTTGAAGACGATGTTGAATACTAATTGAGAGAGAACCACGAGTATGAAGAATACGACGCTAAATGGCGTAGTTTGTGCTATTGCTTTCGCCGCTTTGACAGCCTGTGCCAACGAACCTTCTGCCGATAACGGTAACAACGTAATTAACCCTAAGCAAAATACATTAAGAAATTTGGTGTTCAATGCAGAGTTTGACGACTATTCCAATCATGGAGATGGTCCACAAAAAATGTTTGCAGGCACAAGTTCCGTGCAAAGCGATACGATAAACCTTAGCAATGGCATGCGGGCCATCGCCACATTAACGCCCGACAGGTTCTCGGGAGCAGCATCAAAGATGACGCGCACTTTGCCTAACGATACCTATACAATGGAAGCCTATAATGGTTATACCCACGAGTTTCAGGGAAAACTAACGGGGAGAGTGGAGAATGGCAAGTTTATTTCCTTGGATGGTAAGGAAGATATTATTCTTGAACACGACTATTATCATTTTCTGCTCTACAATAGCAAGTTGTATAGGCAGGATGGGGTGTTGATGATTAATCGCGCCAATGCTGATGATGCTTTCGTTGGTTATGTGAGTGAGATTATAAAGCATGAGCCCAGGCGGCAGGTAGTGCTTTTCCCCATGAAACGTAAGGGGGTTAGGCTGAAGATGAAAATAACAGGGACGGAGGCTTTTGGCCCCATGACGGCAACCTTGTCTAACGCCAATAGTGAAGGCTTGCCTGCCAGTTTGAAGTACGAATTGAGGAACAACAACTGGTCGACGGCCACGAAGAGTGCCTTCTCACAGCCCATTACTTTTGGCCGAAGTGTACAAAAGGCGGGCAACAACACGCACTTTGCCTTGGCAAATGAATTTACGTACCTGCTATTTACCACTAATGCAGCCGACTTGAAGATGAAGTTCAACAGCGGAACAATCTATGGCGAAGACATCACTGGCGCAGAATTGCAATTTAAGAATCTTGTGTTCGATGTTAATGGCAGCTATGTGCTTGCCATAGAGCTTACGAAATGACAGGCGATTAACAGCATTAAACCGATATGAGCTCCCTCGCTAAGGCAGTGAGAAGTATAAAAGGCTTTACGCAAACAACATTAAACGAGACTTGCCCAATGGGCGGGTCTCGTTTTTTAGTGAAATACCAAACCGTTATGTTAAATACTGCACAAGGCGGCGTTAAACGTGCGGTAAATTTGTTAAAATGTTGAAAACCCCTTTAAAGTAGAACATGAAATGACGGAAACAGAGCGTTTTTACATATTTTTGCAGGGCATTTAACAACATGAATTAAGACAATGGAAGAATCAATAAGAACAATCGGGCAACGCCTTAAAGGCTTGCGCGAAGTGCTGAACATACCCGCAGAGGAGATTGCCGACTTGTGTGGCATATCCTTGGAGCATTATCTGAAGATGGAAGACGGCACGGCCGACCCTTCGGTTTATCGCTTGGCGAAAATCTCGAAACGCTACGGCATCGACCTCGACGTGCTGCTTTTCGGCGAGGAACCCCGTATGAGCGCCTATTATCTTACGCGCAAGGGCAACGGATTGAGCGTGGAACGCGGCAACGACTATAAGTATCAAAGTCTGGGCAGCGGCTTTCGCGGGCGCAAAATGGAGCCTTTCCTCGCACAGGTAGACCCACTTCCCGAGGGTAAGTCGTACCGCAAGAACAGCCACAACGGACAGGAGTTCGACTATATCGTTGAAGGGACGATGGAATTGACCCTTGGCGAGAAGGTGATGGTGCTCAAAGAAGGCGACAGCGTTTACTTCGACGCCACCAAACCGCATCGCATGCAAGCCCTTGGGGGTAAGCCTGTGAAGTTTTTATGTGTTATAATATAGGAGAAAAACACCCATGGTAGAAAGATTTTTGAAGCAGACAACTTTCTCTTCGACAGAGGATTACAACAAGAACTTACAGTTCATCATTCCGGATAACTTTAATTTTGCCTACGATGTGATGGATGCTTGGGCGGCCGAATCACCAGAAAAAACGGCGCTCATTTGGGTGAGCGAGGAGGGAGGCGAACGCTTTTTCACCTTTTCCGATTTGAAAAGGGAGAGCGACCGTGCTGCATCTTACTTCCAAGCGTTGGGCATTGGCCGCGGCGACATGGTGATGCTCATCCTTAAACGCAAGTACGAATGGTGGATTGCCATGCTTGCCTTGTGCAAAATTGGCGCTGTGGCCATCCCTGCCACCCACATGCTCACCACGCACGACATTGTTTATCGCAACAACAGCGCCAGTGTTAAGGCCATTGTTTGTGTGGGCGAAGATTATGTCCTTACGCAGGTGAGGGGTGCCATGCCCGAAAGCCCTTCGGTAAAGACGCTCGTCAGCATTGGCCCCGACGTGCCCGAGGGTTTCCATTGTTGGCAAACGGGCGTGGAGAAGGCCGCTCCCTTTGTGCGCCCCAGTAAGGTTAACGACAACGACGACATCATGTTGATGTACTTCACCAGCGGTACGAGCGGCGAACCCAAGATGGTTGCCCACGATTTTCTTTATCCTTTGGGTCACATCCCTACGGGCGTGTTTTGGCACAACCTGGGTCCGGAGAGCATTCACCTTACGGTTGCCGACACGGGTTGGGGCAAAGCCGTGTGGGGAAAGCTGTATGGCCAGTGGATTGCAGGCGCAGCCGTGTTCGTGTTCGACCACGAGAAGTTTGCGGCCGACAAGATATTGCGCATGATAGAGAAGTACCACATCACCTCGTTTTGCGCTCCGCCCACGGTTTACCGTTTCCTCATACACGAGGATTTCAACGACTACGACCTCAGTTCGCTTACCTATTGCACCACGGCAGGCGAGGCATTGAATGCCGCCGTTTATCGAAAGTTCTACGAACGCACGGGTGTTAAGCTGATGGAAGGCTTCGGGCAAACCGAGACTTGCATGACCCTGGGCACGATGCCGTGGATGGAACCCAAGCCTGGCTCGATGGGTAAGCCCAATGCGCAATACGATATAGACCTTGTTCGCCCAGATGGCACTTCGTGCGAAGATGGAGAGAAGGGGCAAATCGTGGTTCGCATAGGCGACAAACGCCCCTTGGGACTCTTTAAAGAGTATTATCGCGACCCAGAGCTAACGCATCAGGCCAACCACGACGGCGTGTATTACACGGGCGACATTGCATGGCGCGACGAAGATGGTTACTATTGGTTTGTAGGTCGTGCAGACGATGTGATAAAGAGCAGCGGCTATCGCATCGGTCCGTTTGAAGTGGAAAGTGCCTTGATGACTCACCCCGCCGTAGTTGAATGTGCCATCACGGGCGTTCCCGACGAAATCCGCGGTATGGTGGTTAAAGCCACGGTGGTATTGCACTCGAAGTGGAAAAGTCGTGCGGGCGATGAGTTGAAGAAGGAACTGCAAGAGCACGTTAAGCGCGAAACGGCGCCTTACAAATATCCGCGTATCGTGGAATTTGTTGACGAGCTGCCCAAAACCATCAGTGGAAAAATTAGGCGCGTGGAGATTAGGCAGAGGGATAACGCCAAGTAAACTTGGTTGCTGCCTGCGCCTTAATGCAGGTGCAGTAGCTATTGTGCCTAAGTTGTACGATTACATTTGTATGAATGCGCACTTTGCGTTTGCACATACACATTATATATATAAGGAGAACGCGAGCTTGGGATGATACCAAACTCGCGTTCTCCTTATTATGTACTTGCCGCAATGGGGGTATGCTACACGTGTGCTGAACAAAAGAGTCGTCGCTTTAATGCCATGTCGTTGTTGGTAGAGCTACAAACAGGGTTTGGGCAAGATACGCCCTTGTTGCTTGATATGGCGATGCACCAATGGGCAAAGGGCTTACAGCTTGTTGCGGTCCAGTATGGTGATGCGCTTGCCTTCTACGCGTATCGCCCCCGCTTCTGCCAGTTCGGACATGGTTCTGAGCAGCGAGAACTTTTGTATGCCGAAACTTTCTGCAATCTCTTGCCGCGACTTGTCGAGCTGAATTACGTTGGAACCCTGTTTGCCCGATGCCTCTTTGAGGAAATAAGCAATCTTTTCGCGCACGGTGAAAAGGCTTAGCACGCGCATCTTCTTGGTAAGGAACACGTCGATGTTAGACAAGATGGCAATGAAGTTGCGTCGCAACACGGCATCGGTGTCGATTAGTTCCACAAAGTCGGCTTTCTCCATGCGCAGCACGGTGGTTTCTGTTTCCGTTTCTACGCTTACGGGCATCAGGTTGTCTTTCGAAAAGATGAAGGCAGGCGCAATTAAGTTGCCTGCCACAAGGCGACTCACTTCTACCGACTTGCCCGAAAGGCTCACCATCCTTGCAACCATCTCGCCTTGCACCATGATGTCGACATGGCGGTAAGGCATTCCGGCAAGGATGTAGATGTCTTTCTTGTCGAATGTAACAATCTTATGCTTGGTGCTTGCCACGATTTGTTCGAGGCCCTGCTCGCTTATGCCCTTGAACAATGGGCAATGAGTCAGCGCATTTAATAATTTCTTCTCCATCGGTTACAAATTTAGCCATTATTTTTGTAACGGCAATGCTATTCGGTAACAAATGTTATCTGGTTAAAGCTTGGTATGGATTTTGTTTGAAGAAGGGATGAGGGGAGGAGTAAGTGAAAAGTGGTAAGTAGGAGGTAGTAAGTAGTAAGTGGTAAGCCTAGGTTGTCTAGTAAAACGAGTTAATCTAGTAGGCCTAGAACATCTAGTGGACCTAGTAAACCTAGTAAACAAGAAGCTTAATAAGCCATAGGTCTGCATACTTACCAGCTCACCAACCCATAAACTTACCACCCCCATAAGCTTACCAGCTCACCAACATATAAAATCAACAACATATAAACTCATACAGATATGGATAAGAAAATAGAAAAGGCCACGGTGATTGTAGCCAACGAAGTGATTAATTATGCCGAAGGAGGCATCGTAAGTAAGGAATTTGTGCACGCCAATGCCGGCAGCTTAACGCTTTTTGCGTTCGATGAAGGCCAAGGGTTGAGCGAACACTCTGCTCCTTTCGATGCAACCGTGCAGGTGTTGGACGGCGAGGCCGAAGTAAAGATTGACGGCGTGCCGCACGTTGTTAAGGCAGGCGAAATGATTATCATGCCCGCTAACCATCCTCATGCCTTGTTCGCCCACAAGCGTTTCAAGATGTTGCTCACGATGATTAGGGGATAGGCCAGCAAAACGCGCGCCCCCATTGGTGCACTTAACCAGTTGCATGGCGCGCTTTACCCATCTTGTTGCGACACTAATTGCTCCTTTTCGTTCCTCGAAAAGTGCGTTTTCTCGCCAT
>NZ_KV815123.1:0-16541 GCF_001814145.1 Prevotella sp. HMSC073D09
GAGAGGGGAGTGGTATGCTTTGTTGGTTGATAAGGCCTCACCCCCAGCCTCTCTCCAAAGGGGAGAGGGGAGTGGTATGTGCTGTTAGTTCAGGAGAGGTTTTCAGTTGACGAGAAAACCTGTTAACTTGTCTTCTCGTTAACTAACCATCTTGTTAACTTGTTAACTTGTCAACTTGTCAACTAGTTAACTCAAAAACCTCTCGCCAACTTAAAAACCCTCTTCCCCACACTTTCTTTCCCTAACCTTTGGCGGTACCAAATAGTTAAACTATATTTGCAATATTGTTACAGATTATTCCGAAAAGGCATCGATGAGTTGGGTAAGTAAATCGCAACGAAACGATGTGCGCAGGAGTGTTTGTGGCTAGAAGTACCATAACTAAACTTTATGCAACATGAGAAGTAATAAGCTAAGCAACCTTTTGTCGCTGCTTTTTCTTGCCGTAACCTTGGGCGTAGCCGTTTATGCCGCATTTGTTAACGACACTATCGTTGTGCATTGGGGACCACTTGGTGGTAGTGAACTCCAAGGCATGAGCTATCTTATCTTGTTTCTTCCCCTTTTGTCGGCTGCGCTTTACGTGTTGTTGCGCAAGGGAAAGGAAAACCCGCAGGCACTCGACCCAACGCGCGACATACCTCAAACGGAGGACAACACGCAACAATTGCGCCGATATGTCGATGTGCTTTCGCCTACCGTCACGGGATTGTTGTTGTACATCACGCTTTGTGCGGCAGGTTTCTTGCCCATGATACCCCTCGTGGTGATGCTCGCCGTGGCCTTTCTCATTATATATTATGTGCGTTGGCGACGTAAATCGAGAAGAGGGTAGGGTGGTTTAATTTTCTTTCTTCATGTTTTGGCGGTGATGTACTTTTGTCGTAACTTTGCAAAACAAAAGTGTTGGTGCCAAGAGTTGTGCTTACATGCTAGACATAAATACGTTGGCACACAATGAAAAGTGATATTTAACAACTAAATACGACCAATTACAAAGTGCCAAAACATGAAAAATTCTAGTCTGAAAAGCTTGTTTTCGTTACTATTCTTAGTAGCCACCGTGAGCATTGTGTTGTACTTCATACTAACGAAAGACACGATAAACCTACGTATTGATATGCCAGGCGGGGTTAGCAAACCCATTTCGCCTTTCTTCCTCTTACCACCAACTCTGTTCTCTGTTGGCGCTTACTTCGTAACTCGTTTTCTGGCAGACAAACCCATGCGTATGAAAAGTTTGCTAAGGAGGTATGTAATACCTATGAATGAGCATAATGCCCCATTGATACGTAACTTCCATGAGTCTGTTTCGCTAGGAGTTACGAGCATTATGTTCTATTGCTCGCTCTTCATATCGGGCATAATCGCCTTCAACCCCTTTATTACATGGGCGGTAACGATGTTGCCTTTTCTTATGATAGGATGGTCGTCGTTTAAGTTGATGCGTGATAAGGAAATGCAATGATAGAACATAACACATCAAACAACCGAATAGCCGTGGTTTTTCTCGCGGCAACCTTCGCTGTGGCTATCTACGCCACGGTGATGGATCTGTTTCCTGCCTTGCGAATTAGTTTCTTTGCTTTTGGCTATAGGAGGGGTTTTAACCTCGTAAACTTTATACCTCCCGTGTTTTCGGCTGGCTTTTACCTGTGGTTGCGCTATGTGTCGTTGCACCCGCTAAGCAATCCACAACCCGGCGGACCTGCAGATACAGAGGAAAACAAAAGGCTGATGAGCCGTTATGCTGACAAAATGCTGCCCAACATCACAGGGATAATGCTGCTTATGGCCGTGGGGGAAGTCTTGCTTATACCTTATTTGATGACGGTAGTGCTGTTATGGGGATTTTATTTGGTGGTGTTTACACTGCGAGTTTTACGTAAGATGACATATAACAAACGCTAGAACCGATGCCCGCGCATCCCCATTTCACGTTATTTTGCAGCGTGACTTAGAGCCAGTTGCACATTTTTGCGTAACTTTGCAGTCGCTAACCGCCATGTACAGCCCACAAAATGCAAGTGGGGTGGCGCATGGCGTACGAGCATACAATTATTTATAGATACACAAATTCGTAGCATTATGGCATATCTTTTTTCTTCCGAGTCGGTTTCCGAAGGGCATCCCGACAAGGTGTCCGACCAAATATCTGATGCTTTGGTAGACCAATTCTTGGCCTACGACGACAAGGCACACTGCGCCATCGAAACTTTCGTTACCACAGGACAGGTGGTTATCATGGGCGAGGTGCGCTCTAATTCGTACATCGACCTGCAAACCATCGCCCGAAACACCATCAAACACATTGGCTACACCAAATCGGAGTACCAGTTCGACGGCGATTCGTGCGGCGTACTGACGGCCATTCACGAGCAAAGCGACGACATCAACCGCGGCGTTAGTCGCGAAGAGGCCGACGAACAAGGCGCCGGCGACCAAGGGATGATGTTTGGTTACGCCACCAATGAAACCGAAAACTACATGCCCCTGTCGCTAGACTTGGCTCACTTGCTGATGATTACGTTGGCCGAGATACGAAAAGAGGGTAAGGAAATGACCTATTTGCGCCCCGACTCGAAGAGTCAGGTGACGGTGGAGTATGCCGACGACGGACAGCCCATACGCATCGACACCATCGTTGTGAGCACACAACACGACGACTTCGGCCCCAACGACGAGCAAATGCTGGCCCAAATAAAGGCCGACGTGCTGAACGTGCTGATGCCACGCGTGAAAGCGAAGATAACAAGCCCCAAGGTGCTGGCGCTTTTCAACAACGACATCAAGTATTTCGTTAATCCCACGGGTAAGTTCGTTATCGGCGGCCCACATGGCGATACGGGCTTAACGGGTCGTAAAATCATTGTAGACACCTATGGCGGTAAGGGCGCACACGGCGGCGGAGCTTTCTCGGGCAAAGACCCAAGTAAGGTTGACCGTTCGGCTGCTTACGCCGCACGCCACATCGCTAAGAACATGGTGGCCGCCGGTGTGGCCGACGAAATGCTGGTGCAGGTGAGCTATGCCATCGGCGTGGCCGAACCGGTTAACATCTACGTTAACACCTACGGACGCAGCAAGGTGCAACTAACCGACGGCGAAATAGCCCAAAAGGTGGCGCAGTTGTTCGACCTACGCCCCAATGCCATCGAGCGTAACCTCAAACTTCGGCAGCCCATCTACGCCGAAACGGCCGCTTACGGACACATGGGGCGCAAGAACGAGGTGGTGAAGAAAACCTTTACCAGCCGTTATCATGAAACGAAGGTGATGGAAGTGGAGCTGTTTACGTGGGAAAAACTCGACCGCGTAGACGACATTAAAAAGGCGTTCGGCCTTTAAATACCACGGGCTGCATGCCCTGAAATCCCTCGGCAAGCACCTTGCCGAAGGAGTTTTGGGGCATGCCTAGCTTGTTTTGTACCTCTCTTCTTCATCGCGCCGTGCATCGAAAGCGGCCCCATTTGCTGGTGCATTGCAAGGCAAAAAGGCTTTCAACACGGGCATAACAACATACAACAAGCCCATTCTGAGCGTGCTAAAACCCATTAAAGAACAGTATTATATCGCCCCTGCCGACACTACGGCAGCCGAGACCGCCTTTGCAGACAGTGCAAAAGCGGCCAAGCCCAAGGTGCTAACACCCAAAGAGGTGCTTAGTTGGCTGCCCTACGACGCTACTCCCGAACAGCAGGACTCGGCCATTCAGGCACACTTCAAGCCCGACTCCATCCATTGGAGCAATCGCCCCGACACCTTGCACTTGCCTGGACACTCGGTGGGAAAGGATGTGCGCATTGTTGATTTGCCGCTCTATTATCGCGAGTCGTTCTTCTCGCAAAGTCCGTATTACCATCCCGAAATGCCGGCCGGACGGCCAGGGGTGGCAGGCGACCCCGTGCCTTATACCATCGCCAGCGACGACTTGCTTACCTCGTTGCTCTTGGGTTGTTTCATCTTGGGCTGCGTGGCTTTCGCCCAATCGCGCGACTTCATCTTTCGTCAGGTAAAGCATTTCTTCCGCGTGCGCAACGAAGGCACTTCCGAAATAGCCGAGACAACGGGCGAGATACGTTTCCAAATATTCCTTGCACTGCAAACCAGTTTGCTCTATGCCATCCTGTTCTTCCTTTACCTGCGGCACCTGCACGTTGAAACCTTCATCGCCGAGCAGTTCGTTGTTATCGGCATACTTACGGGTTTGGTGGCGGGCTACTTCCTGCTGAAGGCCTTTGCCCAATGGTTTGTGGGGTGGGTGTTCTTCGGTAAGCGCAAAAACAACCAGTGGCTTAAATCGTTTCTCTTCCTTGTTTCTTCGCAAGGCGTGTTGCTTTTGCCGCTGGTGATGCTGCAAGCCTACTTCCAGCTCACCGTCAAGAGCAGCATTATCTATGTGGGCATCGTACTGGGGACAACCAAAATACTGTCGCTTTATAAGACACACCTTATCTTTTTCCGCCAAAAAGGCCAGTTTTTGCAATTTTTTTTGTACTTTTGCGCTCTCGAAATTGTGCCTTTGTTCGCCCTGTGGGGCGTATTGACAATCGCCTCCAATTATTTGAAAATCAATTTTTAAGCAAGTAGATGGTAAAAAAGATATTAATATCTCAACCCAAACCGACGAGTGATAAGTCGCCCTACTTCGACATAGAGAGAGAGTATGGCGTTGATTTGGTGTTCCGCCCTTTTGTACAGGTAGAAGGCATCACATCGAAAGAGTTTCGCCAGCAAAAGGTAAGTATTCCCAATTATACGGCCATCGTATTTACGTCGCGCCACGCCATCGACCACTTTTTCAAGCTGGCCAAAGAGCTACGCGTGCCCATTCCCGAGACGTTGAAGTATTTTTGCGTAACTGAGACCATTGCGCTCTATATCCAAAAATACGTTCAATACCGTAAACGTAAGGTGTTTTTCGGTACTACGGGCAAGATGGAAGACCTGCTGCCCACAATGGCTAAGCACAAACAAGAGAAGTATCTTGTGCCATTGAGCGACAACCATAACGACGACATCGCCAAATTGCTCGACTCGAAGAAACTGAACCATACGGAATGCGTGATGTATCGCACCATCACCAACGACTTTACGCCAGAGGAGATAAAGAACTTTGACTACGACATGCTCATCTTCGTGAGTCCCACGGGTGTGAAATCGTTTGTGAAAGACTTCCCCAACTTCGAGCAAGGCGACGTTCGTATCGGCACGTTCGGCCCTGCAACGTCGAAAGCCATCACCGACGAAGGCTTGCGACTGGACTTTCAAGCTCCGTCGAAAGAATATCCCTCGATGTCTGGTGCGTTGAAAGCCTATCTCGACGAGCATAAGTAAGGCTCGCCACTTAGACCTCGATAGCGTACGAAAGGCGTGTTGGCGAGTGGCACTTTTTACTTAACGGGTAAGTGCTGTTTCTCGAACAAGGCGTGCGCAACGGTCTAAATCATCCCCAAACAAACAGTAACAATGGCAGCAACGGTATCGCAAAAGCTAAGAAAAGAAGAGCGCGCCTGTGGCAAAAAGCTCACCGAAGAGCTCTTTTGCGGCGCGGATAGTCGGTCGCTTGCTGCCTTTCCCTTGCGTGTGGTGTATTTGGTGCAGCCCTTTTCGGCCGAAGAACAGCAGGCCGTGGCTCCTGTACAGATGATGATAAGTGTGCCTAAACGCAGGTTTAAGCACGCCGTCGACCGTAATAGGGTTAAGCGGCAGGTGCGCGAAGCCTATCGCAAGAATAAACAATTGCTTTATGATAAGTTGCCGACAGGCAGAAGAATAATGCTGGGTTTCCTTTGGTTGGATGCCAAACACCATTCTTCGGCCGAGGTTGAAGATAAGGTGCAGAACCTGTTACGCCGTATAGGAGAAAGCCTATGAATGCTCTTCGTGCCCTTTTAGGCCTGTTTCGGCGTGTCGCGGTGTGGCTTTTGCTGTTGCCCATCCGCTTTTATCAGCTGGCCATTTCGCCTTATACGCCCCCATCGTGTCGCTTTACGCCCTCTTGTTCAGAGTATGCCCGTCAGGCCATCATCAAGCATGGCCCATTTAAGGGCTTGGCCTTGGCCGTTTGGCGCGTGTTGCGATGCAATCCGTGGGGCGGTAGCGGATACGACCCTGTGCCGTGATAAGCCTCACCCCCAGCCCCTCTCCAAGGGGAGAGGGGATGGTATGACTTGTGAATTTACCACTTACTGGTGGCCAATCACGCAGCTTGTCCACCGCTTAACTTGCCAATTCACAAACTTGAAAACGCGTTAACTCGTAAACTAACGAACTTGTCACTTGTTAACTTGTCAACTTATCAATTAACGAACTCGTCAACTCATAAACATCCTATATATATCCCGATGAAGAAAAATTTTGTAGAAGAACTAAGATGGCGCGGCATGTTGGCGCAGATTATGCCTGGAACAGAAGAACTGTTGCAGAAGGAAACGGTTACGGCGTACCTTGGAACAGACCCCACAGCCGACTCTTTGCACATCGGGCATCTAGCCGGCATCATGATGTTGCGACACTTGCAGATGTGCGGACACAAACCCATCATCCTCGTTGGAGGTGCAACGGGCATGATTGGCGACCCCTCGGGCAAGAGCGCGGAGCGTAACCTGCTCGACTCGGAAACGCTATATCACAACCAAGAGTGCATCAAAGCACAGGTGGCGAAGTTCCTAGACTTCGATGCCAAGGGCGACAACGCCGCCGAGATGGTGAACAACTACGATTGGATGAAAGACTTTTCGTTCCTCGATTTCGCACGAACGGTGGGCAAACACATCACTGTTAACTACATGATGGCCAAGGATAGCGTGAAGAAACGCCTCAGCGGAGACGCTCGCGACGGACTTTCGTTCACCGAGTTTACCTACCAGTTGTTGCAGGGTTACGACTTTCTACACCTCTATGAAACAAAAGGTTGCAAGCTACAACTGGGCGGTAACGACCAATGGGGCAACATGACAACGGGCGCCGAGCTTATTCGTCGCACCTTAGGCATAGAAAATGAGGCCTACGCGCTTACTTGTCCGCTAATCACTAAGGCCGATGGAACGAAGTTCGGCAAGACGGAGGGTGGCAATATATGGCTCGATGCCAAGCGCACTTCTCCTTATATGTTCTACCAATTCTGGCTGAACGTAAGCGATGCCGATGCCGAACGCTACATCAAGATATTCACTTCGCTGGATAAGGAAACGATAGACGCGCTGGTAGCCGAACAAAACGAAGACCCAGGAAGGCGCCCCTTGCAAAGGCGATTGGCCGAAGAGGTTACCGTTATGGTTCATTCGCAGGCCGCACTCGACCAGGCTATGGAGGCCAGCAACATCCTTTTTGGCAAGGCCACAAAAGAAAATCTGCTTAAACTAGACGAGCAAACGCTGCTCGATGTGTTCGAGGGCGTGCCGCATTACGAACTGGATAAGGCTTTGCTTGGCCAGCCTGCCATCGACCTTTTCACACGCGAAGACGTGCCAGTATTCGCCAGCAAGGGCGAAATGCGTAAGCTGGTGCAAGGTGGAGGCGTGTCGCTGAACAAGGAAAAGCTTGCCGCTGCCGACCGCCCCGTTACAGCCGACGACCTTATCGACGGCAAATACCTGCTTGTTCAGCGTGGAAAGAAAAACTATTATTTGCTTATCGTGAAGTAATGGGTTGCGCCTTTGCGCATACCACACCATAAAATTTCGCCCCTTTATCTCCTTTGGGACATTCGCAAGGCATAAAAGCCGATTGCTAAATCCTCAAAAGAGATAAAAGGGCGAAACTGTTTTTTAGGGCTAAGCGTTGGCGTTCTTGACACTTTCAGTAACCTTATCTCTTGCGACTGACCCATACAAAATAGGGAGGTTAATCTCAACTAGTGAGGTATTAACCTCACAAACTTCGTGTATGTATAAAGAAAAAGATGACGGCATGATCACTCATCCCGTCATCCCAAAGAATAATGTTAACGGACGTTGGTGTGTTGCAAAGCGATAATGCTAAGTGCAGTTACGATTGTAACGCCAACCAACATCGCGATTGTTTCAAAATCTAATAACATAATCTTTAACCTTAAAATCTATCAAACTACTAACCTAATGAAAACTTATTATGAAAAGCATTCTCTCGAATACAATGCAAAGTTACGATGTTTTTTTTAATCCTGCAATACTTGTACCGAAAAAATCTGCAAAATTTCCACGAAATTGATGTTTGTCAATGTTTTTTATGTTTTGCGACATTAAAAGGCATGGTTTGTTAAGGCACATTTATAAAATTGTTTAGTTGGCAAGCGTTTTCCCATGTTGAACAACTTTACTTTTCCGAAGATAAATAAAGCCAGGTGATGTACCCTGTGTTGAAAGATTTTTGTAACTTTGCGCCAATATGAATACCATCTTTTAAACGTTACGCACAAATGCTACAACGCGATTACATAAAGCGACTTATCCGCGAATTTGCCGAGGCTCTGCGCCGTATGCTCGACCAAAAGGAGGTTGTTAAAAGGCGCGAGGCTATCCGCCTGCTGTACGAACAGTATTTAGGCCCGTACATCCTTTACCATTTTGCAACTATCGACGAGTTGATGTCGGCCATTCAATCGTTTCCCGAAGACGAGCGGATGGAACGATTGGCGATGCTGGCGGAGCTGTATTACGCTGAGGCCGATACCGAAGCATCGGTGCACGATAGGGAAGTGCTGTTGCAAAAGGCTTTCAACCTTTTTGAATATTTGGAAAGAGAAAGCGGCGTGTACTCGATGGAACGCCGCGGCAAGATGGCCGAATTGATGAAACAGCTTGCCAAATAACGCCCCGTACTTGGTGAAAAATGCGTTGGCGACAGGCCTTGTTCTGGGTGTATGTTGGCAATTGCATCGTATGTGTCAAGGTCGTTTCTCATACATCGTGCAAAGTGTTTCATCTTGCTTTATGGGTTTCAACAAGTTTTCTTGGGTTGACGGGATGTCGTGGGCGCATGCGTTGGTTGTAACCAAAAGAAGAACCGTGCAGTGGCTTAACCTACGGCCATGTGGGCTCGTTGTGCATCTCATTAGGTGCAACTGTTGATGTGCGCCCGTTCGTCGGGCAATTGGCTTGTTGTAGTATTTCATTTCATCAGAAAAGGATGTTGGTAATCACAGTCAAACGAAATTGGACTTGGAGCATCACAAGCATCTTGTCGTGTCGGAACAAAACTTCTGCTATAACGTTTCCGACAGCTTTGAGTGTCGGTACAAGCACATTGTCGTGTCGGTACAAGACTTCGGCAATAACGGTTCCGATAGCTCTGAGTGTCTGTACAAGGGCCTTTGTATCGATGTCCTAGTCAAACTTAATTGGATTTGGAAAGCCACAGGGGCATCGTAAGCAAACAGGCATTCCCCTTTTCTCTGCATAAGGGTTTGTTGATGCCATGCTGCGCCCTTCTGGCATTCTCCTCACAACAATATTCCAAAAGCAATTCTGTTAGCCTATAATTCGTTCGTAAATATATGGTATTTTCAAACTTTTTGACTACTTTTGCAACGTATGTCTTGTTCTCATTTCAAGATTTTTTGATTTTCGGGATTAACACATACTGGGGTTAGGCTAGCAAACATGGTATTTTATCAGGCCCTACGGATTGCACCTGCGCCTGTTTGGCTGCCGAAAACAGCCATGCTGGCGGTTCGCCTCCATATTATATGTACGGTTTAATGATGAACAGCGAAAAGAAAATCATAGTGATACTGCCGCCCGAGTTCGAGCTTTACAAGGCGATAGACAAGAACCTCAAACACCTGGGCTACACAAAGGCCGTTGTTTTGGCACCCAAGTTTAGGCATACGTTTAAAACGCGGATGGTAAATTTCGTGCTCAAACACCTACTCGGCCGTGATGAGTATAAGCGCCGCATTGCAGCCGCCTACTATTCTAAGCGGGTGGGACAGGTTGTGCACCGCTTGGCCACGAAGAGTTTTGACTATGCAATTGTAATGCGCCCCGATTTGTTGGAGATGGAAACGCTTAACGAGGTGCTTCGCGTGGCCAACAAAACAACGGCATACCAATGGGACGGATTGGAACGGTTTCCGCAGGTGTTCGAGGTCATTCCGCTTTTCGACCGTTTCTTTGTTTTCGACCCTAACGATGCCCCCAAGTACAAGGCGAAATACCCCAACCTGCTGGCTTGTACCAATTTTTATTTCGATTTCCCCATGCCCGAAGTGCAAGTAAACCCCAACGAAGTGATGTATGCGGGCGCCTATCAGGAAGGTCGCGTGGGTTCGTTGCTTAAAATGGTCGACGAATTGCAAAAATACAACCTAAAGCTCAACGTCCATTTGGTGCTGGGATGGAGGTCGGTTGCCTTCGAACACCCCATAATAACCTTTTCGAAGAAAGGGGTGGGCTTTCTTTCTTACTTGGAGACTGCAAGAAGAGCGGGCATGCTGCTCGACATTAAGGCTTGCGAACACGATGGGTTGTCGTTCAGGGTGTTCGAGGCTTTGAGGTATAACAAAAAGCTCATTACAGACAACAAGAGCGTGAGGTTGTACGACTTCTATCGCCCTGACAACATCTTTGTGGTTGAAGATGGATGTTTCGACGGCCTTAGCGAGTTCCTTGCCGCGCCATACACGCCACTTCCCGAAGAGATAATACAAAAATATAGTTTCACAAACTGGTTGAGGTATGCACTAGACATGCCTCCTTATCAAGTAACAGACAGCAAGACATGAAAGTTTCAGTTATCGTAACCTGCTACAATCAAGAGGCTTTTTTGAACGATTGTTTAGCAAGTGTGGCCAAACAGACTTATCCCGATTGGGAATGCATCATCGTAGACGATGGCTCTACCGACACTTCGGCACAGATTGCCAAAGGTTGGCAGGCGAAAGACGCACGCTTTAAATATGTGTATCAGGCAAACAAAGGTTGCAGTGGAGCACGAAATACGGGGCTGAGTGAGGCCGGGGGCGACCTCATACAGTTCTTAGACGGCGACGACATCTTGCAGCCTACAAAGCTGGAAGAGAGCGTAAAGGCCTTTTCGCAGGAGAAATGCGACGTCGTTGTCACCAATTTTTCGGAAGAACACAATGGCGAACCACGTCCGCCTTTTTGCGATCTGACGAAGTACGATTTTACTTATAAGAATTTGTTGTTGCAATGGGACATCGACTTTAACGTGCCGCCCCATTGTTTTTGCTTCACAAAAAAGATATTGGAAGGCCTTACATTCAAGGAGTTTCTTAAAGCAAAGGAAGACTGGATAATGTGGCTCGAGGTGTTTAGGCGCAATCCCAAGGTGTGTTTCATAAACCAGCCACTGGTGATGTACAGAATACATGGGGGGAACATTACTCGTAACACTTCTCTGATGGAACAATATACAGAGGCCGCCTCTCTTTACATATTAAAGAACGAAGACGCTTACTTCGAGGAGTTTTACCATAAAATGGTGAAACCGTATAAGGATAAGCTCAACAGGCTATTGTCGCGGCCGTGGTACAAAAAGGTGTTCTACGCCATAACGGGCAAGCAATAGGTCTGCCAAATGCCCTTTGTCGCTAGCCTCTCTCCCAGGTGTGGCTGTGGGGCGACGCCCCCTTCATGTTGATGGGCTGGTGGGCTTTTGGGCTTTGTTAGGGCCGTATTTTTGCAGGCCAACAGCGTAGCCGTTATTAGATGGAAGGTGTTGGTTATGTAGGTTGGAGATAGAAAATGAAATGTATAGGAATTCTTAATCAATGATGAAACGCCTCTTATTTATCCCGATTTTGGCATGGTCGGCCGCAATGCTCATGGCACAAGAAAAACCGCGGCGTGCCGTGTACAACGAGTTAGCTGGCGCAGCGGGCATTATTGGCGCGAATTTCGATTCGCGCTTTTCGGCTAACAGCCCTCTGGGCTATCGCCTGGGGTTGGCCTTTAATGCAGGAAGAACATCTGAAAATAGCGAAGGCGGTGCTTGCGTTTATCAAGGGCCGGCGGCGGTGTTCGAGGCTTACGGCCTTATTGGTGGCACTAACCATAGCTTGGAATTGGGGGTGGGGATGATGCACGGCATCTTTAAACGCGATTATGAGCGGGATGCAACGCCCCCTCTCGGCATGTCGTCTGATCCGCCCGAGATATGGAAGTATGGTTACTATGGCTTTGCGAACGTGGGTTATCGCTATCAGCCTGCCATAGGTTTCTTTCTCCGCGCTGGTGTCAACCCAACGTTTGTTCCCGAAACCCATTACGGCATCTCTCGTTTTCTTGTGTACCCTTATTTGGGCTTAGGCTTTGCCTTTTAAGCGTTAATTGGCGGCCGACTAGCTGGTATGGCTTTGCGAGAAGGCTCTGTTTGTTGCTAATTAAAAAACAAAAGGATGCCTAGGTAACCTAGGCATCCCGATGAGGTAAGCCACATGGCCAGTGGCGGTTGTGGCTATGAAGGTGTGGAAGGGGCTTTATTTCTCTTCCAACATGGGCAGATACTTGCCGTAACCCTGCTTTTCCATATCTTCTTTTGGTACAAAACGCAGCGATGCGCTGTTGATGCAATAGCGCAAACCGCCCGTTTCTTTGGGGCCATCGTTAAATACATGGCCTAGATGCGCGTTGCCTTTGGCCGAACGAACCTCGGTGCGCAGCATGCCATGCGAACGGTCTTCGAGGTTGTTTAGCAGTCGGTTGTCGATGGGTTTAGAGAAAGCCGGCCATCCGCAGCCCGAATCGAACTTGTCGGTAGAAAGGAAAAGCGGTTCGCCCGTGGTAACATCTACGTATATGCCGGGGCGAAACTCATGGTCGTATTCGTTTGCAAAGGGGCGTTCGGTGGCTGCGTTCTGCGTAACGTCGTATTGCAGGGGCGTAAGTTTGCTTTTCAATTCTTCGTCAGAAGGCTTGGCGTAGGTTCTCTTTTCATCTGTTTTCTTGTTGGCTTTGCGGGCCATGTCGAACAAGGCTTGCGGCAGGTGGCAGTAGCCCGTAGGGTTCTTGTCGAGGTAATCTTGGTGATAATCCTCGGCATCGTAGAAGTTTTTTAGGGGCAACACCTCCACTTGCAGCGGCCGATCATAGCGTTTGGCCACCTTCGCCATTTCTGCTTGGATGATGGGCAGGTCGTCGGGGTTGGTGTAATAGATGCCCGTTCGGTATTGTGTGCCCACGTCGTTGCCTTGTCGGTTAAGCGAAGTGGGGTTAATCGACTTGAAATAAAGTTGCAACAGCAGCGAAAGCGGCAGGCGTTCGGGGTTGTATGCCACGCGTACAGCCTCGGCAAATCCCGTTTTGTCTGTGCAAACCTCTTGGTACGAGGGGTTCTTGCCATGTCCGTTGGCATATCCCGTTTGCGTGTCGGTCACGCCGTCGATTTGTTTCAGAAAGTGTTCTGTACCCCAGAAGCATCCGCCGGCCAGGTATATTTCTGCTTTTGTGTTCATTGTTTGTCCTTTCTTTTCTTGGTTTTTACTATTGCCAGTGCAGCATGCCAGGACCGTACACAGCGCGGTCATGGTTAGTTTAAATGTCAGTCTGTTCATTTTTATTTTGTTTTGAGTTACAGCAAAACTATACATTTTTGCGCAAATAGCCAAAGAATGCCAACTTTTTGAACGTTATTTAAAGATAAAACATTACTTTTGCACTAAGACTATGTTGTTCGGCAGACTTTTAGTAGGGTGGTGTCGCCCACGTTTTAAAATTTCATTTACTTGCAAACAACATGCAAATACGATTGGCAACAAAGGCCGACCTCGATGCTGTGATGCGCCTGCTGGACATCGGTAGGCAGCGTATGGTGGCCACAGGCAACACCCAGCAGTGGGTGCAAGGCTATCCGCAGCGTGCCACGGTTGAAGAAGACTTGCGCCGTGGGCAATGTTATGTGGGCGAGGATGCAGGGCGAGTGGTGGCTACTTTTGTGTTGGCAGAAGGCCCCGACCGCACATACGCACACATCTGGCAAGGCCAATGGCTCCACAACGATTGTCCTTATCACGTTATCCACCGCATGGCCGCCGACGAAACCCAACGTGGCGTGTTTGCCGAGGTGATGGCCTTTTGCAAGGAGCGGGCAGCAAACCTGCGTATCGACACGCACAAAGACAACGCCCCCATGTTGCACAACATTAGGAAACACGGCTTTGCATATTGCGGGGTGATACATACCGACAATGGTAGCGAACGCCTGGCGTTTCAATGGCTACGAACAGAAACATAACGATAAAGCTATATGAAGAGAGTTTTTTTTAACATCAATAAGATTGCGATGTTGCTGATGCTGATGGCATTGGCAATGGCGGCACAGCCCGTTTGGGCGCAGCATCAGTTTGGCGAGAGGCGCAAGAGTTATGGCTACGGCGTAGACCGGAACGCCGTTTATTTTGAAGGGCGTGTGATACCTGGTGCCGATGCGCGCACGTTTGAATATCTGGCACACGGCTATGCGCGCGACCGCAGGGCGGTTTACTATCGTGGCGAAGTGTTGCAAGGTGCTAATCCGCGCACGTTTCGTGTGGTGGGCGATGCCGAAGAACAGCCCCCAGTGGTGATTCCCGATGGACGGGGAGGCGGCATCGACCCGCGTGATGGGGGCGATTGGGGGCGTTTCCCCGAAGAGTTGTTGCCTGGAAACAGCTTGGGTTTC
Organism: Prevotella sp. HMSC073D09; assembly: GCF_001814145.1. Lineage (NCBI taxonomy): Bacteria > Pseudomonadati > Bacteroidota > Bacteroidia > Bacteroidales > Prevotellaceae > Prevotella > Prevotella sp. HMSC073D09. Next base: position 14,608 of record NZ_KV815123.1, read on the forward strand.
GGTTATTCGAAAACCAATTTCGACGTGTATTACCTCGGAAAGAAGATAGATGCCTCGGCCAGTAGCTTTCAGGTGCTTAGCTTTGGCTATGCCAAGGATGCTTTCAACATTTATTTTGAGGGCGCAGAGGTGAAGGATGCCTCGAGCGGAACGTTTCGCGTGCTGATTGATGGCTATGCCAAAGATGCGTTTAACGCTTACTATCGTGGGCGCGAAATACCCGATTGCAATGTCCGTACCTTTGAATGTATGGGTAAAGGCGTGGCGCGCGACGACGAGAATAAGTATTTCTTGGGGCAGAAGGTGGTGTGGTAGCGGCCTTGCCCAACGGGGTAAAGGCCCATTGCCCTCGGCCGCTCTCCACGGTGGGAGTGGCGTAACATACTTTGCTGGCATGGCGGTGGGCTTGCCGATTGTTTCAAATCGGCAAGCGTAACGCTGTTGCCGGCTTGTTAAATTGTGAACTCGTTAACTCGTCCACAGGTTAACTCGTCGACTGGTCAACTGGTTAACTTGTCAACTGGTTCACTCGTCAACAGGTTGGCTTGTCCACTCGTCAACTGGTTAACCAATCAACTTGTTCACTTGTCAACCAGTCAACTTGTTCACTTGTCCACTAATTACTCAGGATAACAATAAAGAAAAATGAGAAAAGTATTAAGATTTTTGTTGCCCGATAGGCAACAGCGTTGTAGCACAGCCGCGTTTTTATTAGTGGCTCGTGTGGTTTTTGCCCTATTGTTGGCATCACATGGATTGCAGAAGTTAGAAGGTTTCGAACAGATGTCTGGCGGTTTCCCCGACCCTCTGGGGCTTGGCAGCGGCCTATCGTTGCTGTTGGCCATCTTCGGCGAGTTGGTTTGCTCGTTGGCTTTGGTAGTAGGTGTGCTCAGTAGGCTAGTATTGTTGCCCATGATATTCACCATGTGCGTTGCCTTTTTCATGGCTCATGGTGGCTCAATGGCCGAGGGCGAGCTGGCTTTCGTTTACCTTGTGGTGTTCGTCCTGCTGTTTTTTGCAGGTCCAGGCCGCTTCTCCGTAGACGGATGGCTTGCCAAAAAACTGGGAGGGCAAGCCGCGAATTGATGCAAGACCGCTTATTTGCTCATGGGTCTGTGGGCTTACCAACCTGCAACCAACATGTGTTGTCGTCGATACAAAACGCATCGGGAACGATGTTACAACAGGGCGGTTCGGCTTGTTACAGCCTTTAAACCGAAACCAGCGGCGCACAAGCGCCGATGAAAGGTGCTTGTGCCTGCACTTCAAGATGCCCCATGCGGGTATGTTGCCAACAACTTGTTGGCACGCGCGGGACTTAAACAATCCTTTTTTGCGTTAGCGGCTTATAAGCCCGTGAGTAGGTGGGCAGGCTTATAACTTTAAAGACGTGTGTACGCAAACTAACGCAACTGGTTGCTAGTTCGTTGGCTTGTAAGTTACTGAACGCATCAACTTGTAAGCCAATAAACTCATGGGTTTGTCAACAGATAGACACGCCAACTCGCAGACACATCAACACATGCACGCACCAACTCATCAACACAAAATCTTAAATTGCTGCTTTTTATTTTACAATGCGGCTCTGATTTTCGCGCCATTCTAGCGAAAATACAGGCTAAAAAATAGGGAAATAGTCACTTTTTCTACCCTTTCACGTCTTTCGTTTCGTCTATTTTTAAGAAAAATACCTGCGTTTTGCACCATTTAGCCTTTCTATTTTGGTTGCCACCTCGTATTTTTTCAAGTCCAATTACTTGCTTTTAGCCCCTAAAACCCCACTTTTTAGTGCCTATTTTGCCCTTTTTGCCATGTGTTTCATGCCTCTAAAAGGTTTTGTTTATACCATTTGCCATGTATTTTTATGCTTTTCGGTTCACATTTTGCAGCAAATTGCCCCGCATTTAGCACCATTTTACCTTGCGTTTAGCACC
>NZ_KV815124.1:0-548 GCF_001814145.1 Prevotella sp. HMSC073D09
AAAAATCGATTCTCGCGAAGGTTTGTTTTGGTGCCAAAAGGGGGTAGTTGTACATGTGGGCAAAATGAATTTTTATTTAAACCAACCGCCACTAACACCCATTTTTGGGGCTATTTGCAGCAAAATATAGTGCGTTTTGGTGCTAAACGCAGTGCAATATGGTGCTAAATGCAATGCGTTTTGGTGCTAAATGCAGTGCGTTTTGGCGCTAAACGCAAGGCATTTTGGTGCAAAATGCAAGGTAAAATGGTGCAAAATGCGCGGCGAAAAGCATAAATATCCGCCGCAAATGGTATAAACATAACCCTTTCGAGCTATGAAGAACATGGCTGAAAGGTGCGAAATAGTCGTTAAAAAGTGGGTTTTTAGGGGTAAAAAGCGGGTAATTGGACTTGAAAAAATACGAGGTGGCGACCAATCTAGAAAGGCTAAATGGTGCAAAACGCAGGTTTTATTCTTTAAAACAGACAAAACGCAAGGTGTGAAAAGCAAAAAATAGTGGCTATTTACCTGTTTTTTAACCCATATTTTCGCTAGAACGGAGCGAA
>NZ_KV815124.1:648-20375 GCF_001814145.1 Prevotella sp. HMSC073D09
TGCTAGCATACTTGTGGCTTAGTTCGCGCCACTCACTACTGGAATATTCATGGAGGACCAATCACTTGCCAGCATACTTGCGGCTTTGTTCGCGCCACTCGCTGCTGGGATATTCATGGAGGACCAATCATTTGCCAGCATGCTTGCGGCTTAGTTTGCGCCACTCGCTGCTGGGGTATTCATGGAGGAACAATCACTTGCTAGCATACTTGCGGCTTAGTTCGTGCCACTCGCTGCTGGAATGTTCGTGGAGGATCAATCATTTGCTAGCATACTTGTGGCTTAGTTCGCGCCACTCGCTGCTGGGATATTCATGGAGGACCAATCATTTGCTAGCATACTTGTGGCTTAGTTGGCGCCACTCGCTGCTGGGGTATTCATGGAGGACCAATCATTTGCTAACATACTGTGCTTTTCCCAGCAAAAAGAAAGATAAGTTTCTTAATGACCGCTTTGGGATAAAAAGCCCCCAACCCCTCTCCAAGAGGAAAAGGGTTGGGGGGTAGGCGTTTTTCACTCCTTGTTCGAAGTGATAAGCTTATTGTAATCCGTTTCGCGACTAGGAATAACCCATGTCCAGTTGTTTTTCTCGTTGGGCTTTATGGTAACGGCGAAAGCAGAGTGGAAACTGCCGCCATCGGCAAACGTACGCCTTACGATGGGCAAGTTCCAACGCTTATAGTCGAACCAGTCGAAACCCTCGCCCCATAGCTCGATGCGACGATAGCGGCGCACTTCGGCCAACAGTTCGTCGCCTGTCTTGGTGCAGGTGTAGGCCGTATCGCGTTCCGAAGTTTTGTTCAGAACCACAAGCAAGGCCTGCGCCTCAGCCTCTTTCCCCAGATGACAATTGGCCTCGGCCTCGGTAAGATACATTTCGGCCGCGCGGAACAAGGGAATCTCTCCCACCCCAGGATTACTTACGGCCTGCATCTTAAACTGCATATAGGCATAGATGCGGCTGGTGCTGTACAGTTTCTTTTTGTAAACGCGCTTTGCATAAGCGGTCATCCACTTACCTGCAAGTCCACTAGACGTGTTAAACGTCATTGTGTCGGGGTTGAGGAACATGGCGCGGCGCACATCGGTGGTGGGGATAGAGTCGTACAACGCTTTGCTGATGGCACAAGGATAGTTACGCGCAGCTGCCGCATTAGAATTGCTTCCTTGGAAGGCGAAGAACTGGAAATAATGCAACGTTTCTTGCGCATTGCTGTAAACACTCCAAATCCATTCTTTATTGGGCGCATTAAAACCACCGTTAACGTATTGGGCGTTGTTCATCAGCGTGTAGTTAGCACGTGCGGATGCAGCATGGCTGGCTGCCGTTGCCCAGTCTTCGCGCGTCAGTGCAGCCCTTGCATAGATGGCATGAGCCACGTCTGCATTTACGGCATAGTTCTCGTCTTCGGCCCTATTAAGCTTAGATTCGGCGTAAAGTGCTAAGGCATCGTCGAGGTCTTGATATATGCGCGCATAGGTTTCGGCCAATGTAGAAACCGCCATGTTGCCCGTACTCTCGTCTAAACGCAGCACAACGCCCCTACTAGCCCCGTTGTTGCTGTCGGCCCAACGCTTGGAATAGAGTTGTGACAAGCGGAAGAAACAATAAGCGCGGAACGTTAACGCCTGCGCTTTGAGGAAACGTTTCTCGTTGTCGGGACCTGTTGCCGCATCAACATGGCTGATAATGGCATTGGCATTGCCCAAAATCTTGTAGTAATAATACCACGGATAATGGTCGTATATGCTGGTGGAGTTTTCAACGAAGTCGAGGTTGGTCATCTGTAACCATAACGTAAAGTCGCATTTTTGGAAATCATTTCCATGAAGATTGCCGTATTGGGTAAGTATTGTGCCCTCTCCGTTCATTCCCTGCGTTTTAAGATACTGGGTACTCATCATCTTGCTAAGGCCGTTAACAGCCATAGCGATGTTGTTTGTGTTAGAGAGAATCAGTCGTTTTTCGGCGTTGTTGCTCTCGGTATCGAGGTAATTTTCGCTGCATGCACCCAATGTAAGTGCTGCTAAAAGGGCGTAAACATATAATAATGTAGCTTTCATACGAATTGTTTTTATATGGGGAAAAGAACTAGAACTTAACTTCGAGGCCCACGATGAACACGCGTGGCGTTACGGCATAGTTGTCGAGCATGCCGCTAAAAGCCTGCTGCGGATTAAGTCCGCGGCGCGAAGAAAGCGACAGCAGGTTCTCGGCAGAGAAACTCAGGCGCACGTTGTCGAGGTCGATGGCGCGCACCCACTTTTGGGGTAGCTGGTAACTCAGGTTGACGTTTTTCACAACGAAGTAGTTTCCGTTGGTTATCCACCGCGAGGAAACGGCATTGTTGTCCTTGTTTTTGCTGCTGTTTATCTGCGGTGTGCCACCATACCAAATACGATCGGCCGAGGTAGCGGTCATCCCCGCGGGAGTTTCGCGCCACGAGTTGAGGATGTCGGCACTGTAATTAGACGGGCCAGTGCTGGTTGACATCAGCGACGAGTAAGTGCTGTCGTACACCTTACCGCCCAAAGCGTAGGTGCAAAGGGCAGAGAAGGCCAGCGACTTCCACTTCACCGTGGTGGTAAAGCTGCCGTACATCTTGGGAATGGCCGAGCCATGAAACTCGCGCTGTGCGTATGTGGTGCCGTTTACGAAGTACTGGCCGTTTATCTCGGTAACGTTAGCGGTGATGTCTGTACCGCTGGTGTTGCCAACCACGGTGCCATCGGCGCGAGTATAGTAATTGTTGTCGGTGTTAATCTTATAGAGCGAGTTACCCGTAAGTTGGTCTACACCCACAAATGTGTAGGTAAAGAACTCGTAACGGCTGCGGCCCTCCACGATTTTGTAAGCGCCAGAGAGTATGCCGTCCTTGTTTTGTTCGGGCAAAGAGACGACCTTGTTCTTGATGAACGAGGCGTTGGTGGCGAAATTCACCGTCCAATTCTTGTTCTTATAGATGTCTACATCGGTGTTTATCTCGAAACCTTGGTTCTCAATTGTTCCCAGATTTCGCGTTATCGAAGGCAAGGACTCGTCTGAATCGGTGGCTCCTGCCGACTGCGGCATGTACACATCGAAGAGTAAGTCGCGGTTGCGGCGGTTGAAATACTCAACGCTGAGGTTCCATCTGTTGAACAGTCGCGCGTCGACGCCAAGGCCAAACGATGCGCCCGTTTCCCATTTCAGCTCGTCGTTGCCTATCTGGGTGAGGTAGAATGCGCCCTTGTTGTTGTTTTGGGCAGCCCCGTAGAACGTTAGGTACGAGTACAAGCCCGACCCGGCATCGTTACCAACAAGTCCATAGTCGGCACGAAGTTTCAGGCTGTTCACCCATTTCACGGGTTTCATGAAGTTCTCGCGCGACACCATCCAGCTAGCGCCCACGCTACCGAAGTTGCCCCAACGCACAGCTCGTGCAAAGCGCGAAGAACCATCGCGGCGGAAAGAAACTTCTGCCGTGTACTTGTCGTCGTAGTTATAGCGCACGCGCCCCAAATAGCTTTCCGTGGCATAGTCTTCTTCGTAACCGCTAAGCGAGGTGATGGCACTGAAGTTAGAGAAGTTTTCTTGGCCAGGAACTTTTATGTTGGCCTTGCGCCCATGCGTGTATTTATGATACCAATAATAGTTTTCGTGCCCCAACAAGGCACTAACGGTATGCTTGTCGAACTCGCGGTTCCAGTTTAGTTGTTGTTGGAAGTTGTATTCCCTATATCGGTCGAGCCTTTGGGTTGCGCGTCCGTTATTGCCCTTACCGTTGCCAATGGTGGGGTTGTCGTAAGTGTCGTTAACGTTGTTGCGCATGCTGGTTTGCCCTTTAAGGGTAAAGGTAAAGTGCTTTAAGAACTTAAAATCGGTGTAGAACGTTGCCTCAAGCGTGTTGCGCACGGTTCTGTCTTTGTCCAATTCGTTCTCCCAAGCCACGTGGCGGTCGCCAAATTGGTTTCGGGTAAGCACCACTTGCCCGTTGTCGTCGGTGTAGCTGCCCGGGTCGTACTGCAAGTTGCCCAGCGCATCCGTTCGATACGAGCCGTCGGCATTGTGCAAATGCACGGGGTAGATGGGCGCAATGGTACGGCTGAACATGAAGGGATTTTTGAAACTTTCGGACCCATTGTCGGCCAAGTTGCTCTTTTGATACGACCCATTGAGGCTAAACCCAGTTGTGAACCACTTCTTTGGGCGCAAATTCATGTTGGCCCGACCTGTGAGTCGTTTAAAATCGGAGCCTACAACGTAGCCGTTCTCTTTGAGATAGCCCACCGAGAAATAGTAATCGCTCTTCTCGTTGGCGGCATTGGCGCTAAGGCTGTACTCTTGACGTGCGCCTCGGCGTATGGTTGCATCGTACCAGTCGAGGTCGCCGGCATATCCAGGCAGGATTTGCGCATCGGCCACCAGTTTTCCGTTAGCATCGAACAGGGCATCGTTGGCCTTATTAAAGATGTTGAGGTACAAGGCATCGGCAATGAGGTTTTTCGAGGCATACTCGCCAGCCTCGGCAGCAGATGCCTTCTTATCGGTCATCCGCGAGTTGCGCAGGTTTAGCCAACTCACCTCCATAAACTCACGCGGGTTGAGCAACTTGTATTCGGGAATGCCGCGCGTATATGTGCCCTGACTAACGCGGAGGTTAACAGACAACTTGTTGCTTTTGCCTTTTTTGGTGGTGATAAGTATCACGCCGTTAGATGCACGATTGCCATAGAGCGCACTCGATGCGGCATCCTTCAACACCGTCATGCTCTCGATGTCGGCAGGGTTTAGTTCGAAGATGTCGCCCGAAAAGGGTACGCCATCCAACACATACAGCGGAGCAGCACTGCCGTTGACGGTTCCGAAACCACGAATGCGCACAGCGGGGTTGCTGCCCGGTTGGCCGTAGGTGCTGTTTATCTGCACGCCCGACGTAGTTCCCTCCAATGCAGAGGTAACACTTGATACGGGGCGCAACTCGATATGCTCGGTGCCCACCTGCGACACGGCACCCGTAAGCGTGGACTTTTTGGCCGAACCATAGGCCACCTGCACCACAACCTCGTCTAACGAACGGGCATCGGGTTCGAGATAGATGTTCATTTCGGGCTTGATGGTCACCGTTTGCGATTTCATTCCCACATACGATACCACCACGCTACGGGCAGAATTAGGCACGTTTGTTAACGTAAACTTGCCGTTGATGTCGGTTGCAGCACCAATTTTAGTGCCAGTGGCCATCACCGTTGCGCCCAAAACGGGTTCGCGGTCGTCGGCCGTGAAAACATAACCTGTGACTGTTTGTTGTGCGAATGCACTGAGTGTGCAGATAACCAAAAGGGCCATCAGCAATACGTGTCGCTGTTTCATAAAGCGTGAGAAAAAATAATTGTACATTAAAATGTTGAATGCGTAACCGTTATCCAAATGTATTTGACGATGCGCCCCACTTAATAAAGACGCAACAAAAAGGGGAATTTGCCGTATAAACGAATTTGTGTGTGGCAATCGCTTGCCTTTGAATTTAAATCATTTCCTATTCTGATAAAACGTAAACCAATTGTTCGTAGCGGCTGCACGGTCACCTCTGATGAGCCGTTGCTTGCAACATGGCATAGCTGAATGCAATTGGAGCCGCTCCGCTAACCCTAAATAAAATCGGGTGCAAAGGTATTTAAAAAAGTCTGAAACAAGCCTTACGAAGTTATATTTTTAATATTTTAGGGGCTAAAAACAAGCTATTTGCTCATTTTTAGCCCCTAAAAGCATCTTTATTCAATCTATATTGGGCGTTTTTTTACACCGCATAAGGCTGAACGTTATTGGTTCTTTCGCCTATTGTGGTAACTAACCAGCCCAGGAATAATGTCTGTTTCGATACGGGCAGGCACAAAATTAAACTCGGAAGAGACCTCGCGCAGCAGGTGTTCCCACGTTGTGGCCACCTTACCCATAAAGTAAACGGGCTGCGATTGGAAGTCGTATTGTATCAGATTGCGGCGTATAAAACTGCGGAAACTTTCGGAAACGAGGTCGCGCACATAGGGATGGCTGGGCCGTTCGGCCAAGAAATTACTCACCGTGGCCAAATAATAATGCGGCAGGGGTTCGTTATACACCTTCTCCATCATCTCGGATGGCGTGGTATTGTTCTTGTACAGGAAGTCGACTACCAACTCTTCGGGTGCCAATCGTTTAAGCACGTCCGACAGGAACGCCTTTCCCATAGCCGACCCGCTACCTTCGTCGCCAAGGATGAACCCGCCCGGGTGCACGTTCTTCACAATATCTTCGCCGTTGTAAAAGCACGAATTGCTGCCTGTATCAAGGATGCAGGCAATGCCGGGCTTGTCTAGACACATGCCGCGAGCTGCTGCCAGCAAGTCGCTCTCAACGAAAGTGGGCGTCTTGAACTGCGAAATGATAGACGTACTCACCACTTTCTTTTTCGATTCGTTGCTGCATCCAGCGCCATAATAATAAATTTTTTGCAGTTTTCTGTGAAAATACTCCTCAGGCAAGCCCAGCCTTACACTTCTACTAATCTCCTTTCGCGTTTGGAAATAGGGGTTAAGTCCCTCTGTTCGTGCCTTTTCCACAATCTTTCCATCCTCAACAAACACCCAATCGGTGTGTCGCGAGCCGCTTACTACAATCAATGTCATCATATCTTTCGTGTCGTATATAGGTTTATAGCCATGCCCACGGCATGCGGTTCGTTTCTATTCTGAAAACACTTTTAGGTTTTATATGCACAAAGTTACATCTTTATTTCCACCACGCCATGCTTTTTTGTATAAAAAATGCAGGGTGAATGCAAACAAGTGGCATCAGGATGAGGGGCTAATAGGGATTACAAAGCGGAGGAACGTACGCCCCGAAATGGGTTACACCTATTTAATAATATGGTTTAATAATACACGCGAGAGATGATACTAGTGGTTTGCACAGGTACTACAAAGCCCCTTGTACCGGCATTACAAGGGGCTTGTACGGAGGCTACAAGATGCTTGTAGTGCGACTACAAAAGACTTGTAGCCGCACTACAAATAGTTTTTAGCAGACACCTTTACGGCAAAATGCGGTTTACAAACAAAAAATTAAACCATCCTTTTTTTGCCTACACCGTGTCTAGAACAGCCTGCAAAGGCCTTATTGCCTTGCTAACCGCCCCCTTATTTTAGCTTGCTAACAAGCTTTTGGGTATCGCTGGCGATAACCAGTTCCTCGTCGGTGGGGATAACGCACACCGTAACCTTCGAGTCGGGCGTAGAGATAATGGCCTCTTTGCCACGAACCTTGTTGGCCTCGGCATCCATCTTAATGCCCAGGAACTCTAATCCGCTGCAAGCATCAAGGCGTGTACCCGTTTGGTTTTCGCCTACACCGGCCGTCCAAACGATGATATCCACACCGCCCATAGCGGCAGCGTATGCACCAATGTATTTCTTAATGCGATAGTTGTACATGTCTAAGGCCAGCTTAGCGCGCTTGTTGCCCTCTTCGGCTGCGCTTTCAATCTCGCGCATGTCCGACGAAATGCCCGTGATACCCAACACGCCGCTTTGCTTGTTGAGGAATTCGGCCATCTCTTGTGGCTGCATTCCCGTCTTTTCCATGAGGTATGTAACGGCCGAAGGGTCGATGTCGCCCGAACGCGAGCCCATCATCAAGCCTTCGAGCGGCGTCAGTCCCATAGACGTATCAACGCATTTGCCGAACTTAACGGCAGCCATGCTGGCTCCGTTGCCGATGTGGCAGGGAATGATGCGTTGGGTTTTAATGTCGCGACCAAGGAAATCGCACACGCGTTGAGACACGTAACGATGACTGGTGCCGTGGAAACCGTAACGACGAACGTGGTAGTCTTCATAGAACTTATAAGGAACGGCGTAGAGGAAAGCGTGTTCGGGCATGGTGCTATGGAAGGCATTATCGAACACAACCACTTGCGGCGTGGTAGGCATGAGCGCATCTACAGCCCTGAGTCCACGCAGGTGACCCGCGTTGTGCACGGGTGCAAGGTCGCAAAGGTCTTCTATTCCCTGCTCCACCTCGGGGGTAACGATGCAGCTATCGTTGAACTTATCGCCACCTTGCACGATGCGATGGCCCACGGCATCAATTTCGCTCAGGTCGTTAATGGCGCCTATCTCCTTGTCGAGAAGGGTTTGGAAAACGAAGTTCACGCCCTCCTTATGGTCGGGCATGTCGTGCATAATCACCTTTTTCTCGCCGTTTGGGAGCGTTAGTTTCAGGAAAGCCTCGTCAAGTCCAATGCGTTCAACACCTCCTTGTGCCAAAACCGACTTGTCGTCCATGTTGTAGAGCTTGTACTTAATGGACGAGCTGCCACAGTTTAATACCAAGATTTTCATTCTTATATATCGTTGTTTTTTTATTTATCGGAGGGTATAGCGCATGCTTTGGCCTTGGCGTCTTGTGCCTGACAAGCAGTGATGGCCACCATGTAATAGATGTCGTCTACCGAGCAACCGCGACTCAAATCGTTCACTGGGCGTGCTATGCCCTGCAAAATAGGGCCAATGGCCTGGGCGTTTCCTAGGCGTTGCACCAGCTTGTAGCTAATGTTCCCCACTTCGAGGTTGGGCACCACCAGCACATTGGCATTGCCTGCGATGGCACTTCCAGGCGCTTTCTTCTGTCCAACGGATGGAACCAGCGCGGCATCGGCCTGCAATTCGCCGTCGATACGCAGGTCGGGGGCCATGGCTTTGGCCAATCGGGTGGCCTCAACCACCTTGTCTACCACTTCATGGCTGGCACTACCCTTGGTAGAGAAACTCAACATGGCCACACGTGGGTCTTTAAATCCCGCCACGCAACGCGCCGTTGCAGCGGTGCACACGGCTATTTGGGCCAGCTGTCCGGCATCGGGCATGGGCGTAACGGCCACATCGCCCATCACCACCACGCCGTCTTCGCCATACTCCTTCTGGTCGGTTACGAGCAGCATGGCACCGCTTATGCAAGTAACGCCCGGTTCGCATTTGATGATTTGCAATGCGGGGCGAAGGGTTTCGCCCGTTGTGCTGAGTGCGCCAGACACTTGTCCGTCGGCCCTGTTGGTTTTAATGAGCATGCAACCAAGGTAAAGATTGTTCTTTACCAGTTCGCGAGCCTGTGCCAAGGTCATGCCCTTCTTCTTGCGAAGTTCGGCCAACAGTTGGGCCAGCTCTTCGCTGTTGGGATTGTTTTCGGGGTCGATGATGGTTGCCTTGTCGATGTTTACAAGTCCACGAGCCTCTGCCAGTTTGTGAATTTCAGAGGGATTGCCAATGAGAATGATGTCGGCGATGTCGTCGGCCAATGCTCTGTCGGCAGCACGAAGTGTGCGTTCTTCGCTAGCTTCGGGCAAAACGATGCGCTGCTTGTCGCTCTTGGCGCGTTCTATGATTTGGTGTAATAGGTTCATTATTGTCTACCTTATTTTTTAAGAAGTTATCTTTATGTTACGTTGATTGGCTATATGCACAATGCAAAAGTAACAAAAATATGTGGGATAGCCTTTGTCCGACAAATAAAATTTGATAATTTTGTGCCGTGGCACAATTAAAGCGCATCCTCATGGCAAATCCTGCCACAAACGGAAGCAGCCGAACAGGTGCCCCAAAGCACGCCACACACCAGCAACCAACAAAAGGCTATGATAAAATTCAAAGACTTGTCAACGGGCGATCGCCAACTCATCCAAAGCTACACGCTATGGGGCGAACGCCAAAACTGCGACCTCTCGTTTGCCAACCTCATCAGTTGGAAGTTCCTTTACAACACACAGTTCGCCATCGTAGACGAATACTTGGTGTTTAGGTTCCACTTCAATCGCCACTTGGCCTACATGATGCCCGTGGCAAAACCACAGCTGCAAGACGACGGAACGTATAAGGTGAAACCCTGCGACGAATGTTCAATCAATGTGATAAAGGCCATCAGAGACGACTCCATCGCCATGGGGCATCCCTTTTTGCTGATGGGCGTTTGCCATTACATGCGCGACCTAATCGAAATGCGCTTTCCCGACACCTTCGAAATAAAGCCCAACAGAGATTCGGCCGACTACATCTATACGCGCGAAAAGCTGATTAACCTGTCGGGAAAGAAGCTGCAAAGCAAGCGCAACCACATCAACAAGTTTAAAAGCCTTTACCCACATTATATATATAAGGAGCTTACGCCCGACCTCATCCCACAATGTCTGGCCTTGGAAAAGCAATGGCGAAGTGTGTCGAAAGACGATAACGACGAGCAGGACCTAGACGAAGAGCTCTCGGTTGAACTGCGTTCGATGACCCGCGCCTTCAACCGATGGGACAGATTGGGGCTTACGGGCGGCACCATTTGGGTAGACAACAAGCTGGTAGCCTTCACCTTTGGCTGTCCCATCAACCAAAACACCTTCGACGTGTGCGTTGAGAAGGCCGACGTAAACTACGAAGGGGCCTTCACCATCATCAACCAAGAGTTTGTGAAACACCTGCCCGAACAATATTACTACATCAATCGCGAAGAGGATATGGGCGACGAAGGCCTGCGAAGGGCAAAAGAATCGTACAAGCCCGATATTCTTTTGGAAAAGAACAGCGTGATGGAGAAACACCCCTTGGCACTGTTCGAAGACGTGAACCGCATCAAAGAAGAGACGCGCGAGCTGTGGAAACTGGTGTTTGGCGACTCGGAAAAGTTCATGGACCTGTACTTCTCGCGCGTGTTCAGACCCAAATACAACATCGTTTGCCAAATAGACAATCGCGTGGTGGCGGCTCTTCAAACCCTGCCTTACAACCTGTTGTATCACGGACAGGAGGTGAAGACGGCCTACATCAGCGGCGTTAGCACCCATCCCGACTACCGACAGCAGGGCGTGGCCGACAACCTCATGCGGCAAGCACACTTCGACCTTTATTATAAAGATACGGTTTTCGCCGCGCTCATCCCTGCCGAAGAATGGCTCTTCGACTGGTATGGCAAGTGCGGATATGCCAAACAGATAACCTGCACGCCGCCCCCAGAAGGCGCAGAGAGCATGGATTTCGCCACATTCGACCAATGGCAACGCGCCAAGGCCTGCATTTTGCTACACGATGCCGAGGCTTTCGACGTGGCAAAAGAAGACATCAGGCTTGCAGGCGACCAATACCAACGTCCCGAAAACGATGTGTCAGGCATGATTCGCGTGGTGAACGCCAAGCGCGCACTGCAACTTTACTTGCAGCAACACCCCGAAACAAACACCGTGGTACGTGTGGAAGACGACCACGACATACCGATGAACAACGCCTATTACATCGTGGCGAATGGCAAAGTGAAGAAGACAGACGAGCCAGATGCCAACGCCACAAGGCTGCGCATCGAGCAATTGGCCGACTTTATCTTTGGGGAAGAACGGGCAGAAATGAACCTCATGCTCAATTAAACCGCCCCTTTGCTGTGGGTTTGTGGAGAGCTGTGCGTGCGTTTCAACTTGTTCGTTCCAACCTGCGATTGCCTTTCAACTTGTAAGCATTGCGGCCATATAGCACAAAGAGCAGACAAACACAAGGGCGAAAACGCTTGAACAATGTCAAAACGCACACAGAAAGGGTGTCTGTTAAAAAATCATTATTCCGTAAATTACCCCTGCAAACAACGCCGTGGGTTAAAACAAAAAAACTAAATTTGCACTTAGAACTCATTCTCAAATAATTAATTATCAAACTATGAAAGTTCATGAATATCAGGCAAAAGGTATTTTTGCAAGTTATGGCGTGCCAGTAGACAACAGCATTCTATGCAAAACGCCCCAAGAGGCAGTAGAGGCTTTCAAGAAACTTGGCACAGAACGATGCGTGGTTAAGGCGCAAGTGCACACCGGCGGACGCGGAAAGGCGGGCGGAGTGAAACTTGCCAGCAACGAGGCCGAAGTACTTCAGCATGCCACAAGCATTCTGGGGATGGACATCAAGGGCTTCACCGTAGACCGCATATTGGTGGGCGAGGCCGTGAACATCGCCGCCGAGTATTATGTGAGCATCGTTATCGACCGCAAATCGAAAGGTGCCATACTCATGCTCAGCCGCGAAGGTGGTATGGATATCGAGGCTGTGGCGAAAGAAACGCCAGAGAAAATCTTTAAGATTGCCATCGACCCATCCGTGGGACTTACCGATTTCAAGGCTCGCGAGGCCGCTTTCAAGCTCTTCGACGACATGGCACAGGTGAAACAAGCCGTGCCCTTGTTCCAGAAGTTGTACAAGCTATTCGTGGAAAAAGACGCATCGCTAGCCGAAATTAACCCGCTGGTGCTAACCAAAGACGGGCAACTGAAAGCCATCGACGCAAAGATGACCTTCGACAACAACGCCCTTTACCGTCATCCCGACATCTTCGCGATGTTCGAACCCACAGCCGACGAGAAGAAGGAACAAGAAGCTAAGGACAAAGGATTTAGCTATGTGAACCTAGGAGGCGAAATAGGATGTATGGTTAACGGCGCAGGACTGGCCATGGCCACGATGGACATGATTAAGCTTTACGGCGGAAACCCAGCCAACTTCCTCGACATCGGCGGCAGCTCGAACCCCCAAAAGATTGTTGAGGCGATGAAACTGTTGCTCGCCGACAAGCACGTGCGCGTGGTACTCATCAACATCTTCGGCGGAATAACGCGCTGCGACGACGTTGCCCAAGGACTTATCGAGGCTTTCAAGGAGCTGAAAACCGACATGCCCATCGTTATCAGGCTGACGGGAACCAACGAGAAAGAAGGTCGCGAGCTGCTGAAAGGCACCAAGTTCATCGTGGCAGAGACAATGGCCGAGGCCGGTAAGAAAGCCGTTGCGGCCGCTGGTTATTAACCCAAGCCAACAACGCACAGCGGAAACACCCCCAAAGTGCACAAAAAATATAGTAGTGAACAATACACTCACAAACTAAAAACATCCTAAAATGAGTATTCTAATCAACAAAAATACAAGGCTCATCGTGCAAGGCATCACGGGCCGCGACGGTGGTTTCCATGCCACCAAGATGAAAGCGTATGGCACTAACGTCGTTGGAGGCACCTCGCCAGGCAAGGCAGGGCAAGAAGTGAGCGGCATTCCCGTATTCAACACCGTGCGCGATGCCGTTGAAGCCACGCAAGCCAACACCTCCGTTATCTTCGTTCCCGCAGCTTTCGCCAAAGATGCAATGATGGAAGCCGCCGATGCAGGCATCCAACTCATCATCTGCATTACAGAGGGCGTGCCCACATTAGACGTGGTTCAGGCCTACAACTACATCCGCCAGAAGGGTGCTAAGCTCATCGGCCCCAACTGTCCCGGACTTATCTCGCCCGAAGAGAGCATGGTTGGCATCATGCCCACCAACATTTTCAAGAAAGGCGGCACGGGAGTTATCAGCCGAAGTGGAACGCTAACCTACGAAGTGGTGTATAATCTCACCCAAAACGGCATGGGACAAAGCACCGCTGTGGGCGTAGGCGGCGACCCCATCGTTGGACTTTACTTCCAAGACTTGCTCGAAATGTTCGAGAACGACCCCGAAACCGACAGCATCGCCATTATCGGAGAGATTGGCGGAGATGCCGAAGAGCGAGCCGCCGAATACATTAAGGCACACGTAACCAAGCCTGTTGCCGCCTTCATTTCGGGCAGAGAAGCCCCCAAAGGCAAGCAGATGGGCCACGCTGGTGCCATCATATCGAGCGGAAGTGGCACGGCAAAAGAAAAAGTTGCCGCTTTCGAGGCTGCCGGAATACCCGTGGCAAGGGAAACAAGCGAGATTCCCATGCTGCTTAAAAAGCAACTGGAAGCAAAACGTTAACAAGCTTATCGTGGGGTAGCTAGGGTGGCTAGCCGGTCTAGCCCCCTACCCTCCCCACAAACTAATCTCATCTCGCCTTATTTAGCCAACAACCCAACAGTAACACATCACCAGAGAATTGGAAAAACAAACATGAGTAAACGTATCAAAGTAATTAAATGTCCACATTGCGGAAGCACAAAGGTGAAGGAAACACGCCCCGACTATTACCAATGCGAAGCATGCTCCACCGACTTCTTCCTTGATAACGACGACATCAACATCAACCACCGTTACATTGCCCCCAACAGCACCCCCTTCCAAATAAGCAAAAACAAATTTTTGCTGATGGTGTTCGGCATTGCATGTCTCATATTCCTACCCACCGTCATCGTCAAATGCCTTAGCAGTTCCACTTCCTCTTCATCGTCTGGCCTGTTTTCCAGCACCCCCAAAGAAGAAGAAGAACGTTTCAACACCGAGCACATAATGCCCTTCGTCGCCAAAGACGGACGGGCGGTTGTAGCCCTTTTCGGCACCATCAAAAAGGGAGATTACCGCAATGAAAAGACCGATTACCTGATGCGGGTGTTCGACATGAAGAAAGACAAAAAGATAAAAGAGCAACGTCTGCCCGTAGATAAGCTTAACGACGTGCAATCTCGAACCTTCAGCAACGGTTGGATAAACGTGGTTATCAACAAGAGTACGTGGTACACCATAGACCCAAGCTCGTTCGAACTGAAAGAGATGACGCTCTACAAGAGCATTCCCGAGCTACAAGATGGTTTCGCCAGCATAGAACTAATTGATCAATACGACGACTCGGAGGGCTTCAAGGTGATGACTAACCTCGGCAAAGAACGTTACTACCTGCCACTCATAGCCAAGGTCTACACGAAGGAGGAACATTACGATGCCTGTGAAGCCAAGCTCCCCAACCCCACCATTGAAACGGCTTTCAGATTTTCCAAACCAACCACCGAGTATCCCGAACAACAAATTCAATTGGTGAAATACACGCACTACGTACAAGAGGGTTACCCCAAAACAGACTATTGGTCATTTGGATGGTGCAGGGATTTTCGTGGAAAGTCGGGCATCTTCTTCGGAAACGCAGGCTCGGTAAAAGCCTTCATCAGTACATACAGTCGCCAAGTTGCGCGTCTCATCAACTATTCCGACTTCACACCCAATGCCATCTACTTCTCGCCAAAAGTGATTTGGTTCGACAAATCACAACTCTTTATACGCTATAAACCCACAGCCAAAGAAGACGCCGAATACATTTACCAATTGTTAGACGCCAACACGGCCCAACGTAAGTGGTCGATAAAGGCCCCAGCCGAACTCGACGACGACAACATACACTACTGTGTGCGCTCATCCGAAGGGTTCCTCATATCCAACTACCGCTGCGTTTGGTTCCTGGGCAACAACGGCAAGACCATTACCGTAAAGAAATTCTAGGCACATTTCATTATTAAAAACCATTTCGTTACACATATTATTATATATATACATCATGGGCATAACCAATATCTTTCGCAACCAACTCTCGGCCGTAATTCAATGGAACGCCGACAAGCAACACCTTCTTTGGTACAAATATCCGTCTAAAACCGACGAGATAAAGAACGCCAGCAAACTGATAGTGGGGCCTGGACAAGGCGCAGTGCTGGTTTACGAAGGCAAGATTGTAGACGTTTTGACCGAAGAAGGCACCTTCAACCTCAAAACCGACAACCACCCCTTCTTCACCACGCTTGTAAACATGCGCCAAAACTTTGAAAGCGAACACAAGCTGAACATCTACTTCTTTCGCAAGGCGCAAGTAACAAACCAACAATGGGGCACTGCATCGCCCGTGAAATTCATTGACGCGCAATACGATATACCCGTAGAAATGGGCGCCAACGGAACCTTCTCTTACCAAATAAGCGATGTTGAACACTTCTTCACCAACATCGTTGGCACACGAACCGAGGTTGACAACGAGGAGATACGCGAACTGATGCTAGGGCGTTTGGCGCAAAACATCGTCACAACCATCCACAAATTGGGCTATTCGTACAACCAGATTGACGGACACCTCACCGAAATAGGCCAAGAACTAGCCAACCTGCTCAAGGAAGAAACGCAGAAATTGGGTTTCACCCTCACCGACTTCCGCGTCGACGGAACACTATTCGACGAACAAACACAAGAGCGAATAGGCAGAATTGCCGACGTTACAGCCGATGCAAAAGCCGCGCAAGCAGGCGGACTTACCTACACCGAGCTTGAAAAACTACGTGCCTTGCGCGATGCCGCACGCAATGAAGGCGGACTGGCAGGCAGCGGCGTACAAATGGGTGTTGGGTTAGAGATGGGCAGACAGATGGGAGCCGCTAGCCAATTGATGAACGAACGCAACACGCCTGGCGACGACTTGTCGCGCCGACTGGCTCGCCTGCGCCTACTAAGAGACGAAAACGTGATTACCGACGCCGACTACGAAGCGAAGAAACGCGAACTGCTCAACGAGATTTAAGCCGCCTTCGCACGCTTTCGCCAGCAACATTGCGACGCGCCAACTTACAAACTCGTCAACTCGTTAACTGGTCAACAGTTCAACTCGTCAACTGGCGAACTTGTCAACCCGTCAACTGGCAAACTCGTTAACCGGTCAACTGGTTAACTCGTCAACTTATATTCCCCCCACATAAACTCATCAAACAATGAAATACATCAAAGCCATAACATGGAGCATCGTGCTACTTATCGTGCTCGTTGCTCTCTTTGCCGTCATCAAGATATGGGGCATCACCCTGCCCGAAGGTTGGAACATGTCTGTTGATACCCTCATCAACATCATCATCACCGTTGGTGTCGCCGACTTCCTACTCATCCTCCTCCTCATCTTCATCCCCTTCGCAACACATGGTTCGCAAAAGGAATACGATGAAAACAGCGGAAAGGTAGCCCAAAGAAAGAAAGAGTAAGCCGTGCTTTTCACCCAATAACCAGCCCCGCTCCCTCACCGTATATAATAGAGCGCGGGGTTGGTCTATACTACTTTCTGATGTAAAACATCAATAACTATTTGCCATGCGCTTTTACGTTTAGCTAGGCTACGTACAAGAGGTATGAATTCAAGCTGCTAGCTATGGCATTGTTAATCACGTGTGGAAATAATGATAGCTAGCTGCCCCACAACGCCTTTGTGCTATAGCCTAAATACATATTGGTGCTCTATCCTTCGATATTCGAAACCTAAGCCTTCTATTCTGGGACATTCGATAGAAGCTCCTTCTCCAGGCGTTTCCTTAGCCTCAATCGCCAAATACCTTGCAAATGGACGACAGAATTTTAATATTAATTGTAACCAGGTTTGGACTGGTTTAATGGTGTAGGCCATCAAACAAATCCTTCTAGTATATTCATTAAGTTTTCCTGAAATGGAGGGGACTTCAACTAGCGTGCTTAGGCTTTGGAAAAGTTGGTCTTCACACTTCTCAAACTTCCCTCCTTTATATAGAGGCTTGTTAGTGGTTTTGTGGGTTATTGGCTTTTTTAAATTGGCTCGTGAACCTAGGGCAGAAGTAATTTCTAGCAACACAACAGTCTTAGGCGTTGTGGTGTGATACAGCAAATAGTCGCACTTCTTACGCCCCTTTTTGAAAGAACGCGGTTTGGCGCATTGATTGATAAAGTCTTCATAGTGAACTATTTCAAGTTCACCATTGTCATTATGAAAAGATGCTTTCCCCTTTCCAAGTGTTTTCAGACTGATAGGCGAGCCTTCATCGTCAAGGTCGAAGTCAACATCTATTATACTCAAGCAATCAATTGCTATGGTAGAAGTTACTCCATAGTGTTTCAGAAAATCATTCTCTAGTAGCTGTTTCATATTGCTCATATTCTTCATATATTCGATCTAAGGGTTCCGACAGGTATTCGGGATTAATGAGGTGTGCATTTCGCACTTTCAGGTCGCGCACTTCACCGTCTTTCACTGCCCAGACAGATAGCTCATCCCAATTTAATGCGGCTAATCCCTTTACACCCACATCAAATCGTTTGACCAACAGATTTAGTTTGTTTAAAATATAGGGGCTGTGGGTGGTAATTGTACAATGGTGTTTCTTTTCTCCGTTACACAGTTCAACCACTAAATCCAGCAAATCCATCTGTGTTGAAGGGTACAAATTCTGCTCAGGCTCTTCAATTATAAAAGAAGTTTTATGCGGAACCATTAGCCTTGAAAAAGTCGAAAGTATTTTAGTGCTAAGCAACTGGGTTTGTAGATACTCTATAAAATTCTTTATGCCTACTTCATGTGCCAAGTTTGGTTGCTCTTCATATTTTAAGTTGTTTTTTTCTTTGTTCTTATTAAACTCGTTAAGCAAGCTTTCTACCGCATTTTTTAATTTCGTATCAGTAGCAAAAGACTTCTTTTCGTTGTATGAACGAAAATATTCGTCAGTGTAATATTGAAGCATAACCAATAAGGGCGTGAGCGATTGCAAACCACTAGATGCCGACGACAGCGCAATTTGGTAAGCTTGACCATCTACCTGCTCAATTCTGTCTTTCTGTCGCGGTTGCTCTGAGTCATAAAAATACTTCATACCCAAATTAAGAACATCCGTTTTATTTCCCGCAACAAAAAACTCTCTAGCGTTAAACCAATCGAACAAGAAACTTCTAAGGTTTGTATGCCCGAACTCAAAGCCCTGCAATTCGGGTAAGGTCGCTATATTACGTTCTGAGGGAATATAGCAGATTTTCTCTCTATGATAATCTTCGTTCTCTTTACGAGTAATCTTTATATCCTTATTATTGTACAAAATAGATATGAAGTCGGTGTCGTATTGCACAAATGAGCTGTCTCCAAAATAGCTCTCAATCTTATGAAAGCTTTCCACCAGTCGCACAAATGCAGCACCATCTGCTATCGCCTTGTCGTTAAGTGTGGTGAGTACTTCCTTTTCCAGCCACATACAGCTACTAAGAATCTTAGCAACAGTGCTTTTACCGCTGCTTTGTGGGCCGATAAAGAAATTAAACCTGTTTAATTTAATATGTACTTGCCTAATTGCGCCAACATTCTTAATCACCAACTGCTTCATGTCAATATGTTTACTAAGATATATTTGCAATGCAAATTTACAAAATAATCGTGATTTATATACTAGTATATATATTTTTTTTCGGGTTTATAAAGGAATATATAGGATAAATTCATACATGAAATGCGCTTACAACAGCTTTGACACAACGCTCCCAAGCTGAAAGGAATGAAACGCTATACAGCATACATACTAATCCTTCCAATGAATATAAGAAAGGGAGAAAAGTCTAGGCGGCTTTAACTTGTAAACTTGTCAGCCAATATACTGCACGCCCCATCCACTTGTCCACGGCTTAACCCAATAAGTCTGTGAACTACGCCAATCATCACCTATCCCTCCTGACTTGTCAATTCGCCAATTCGTCAACTCACAAACTAACAACGTCATCAACTCATCAACTCAAAAACTCATCAACTCGAGATCTTAAATTATTAATTTTTATTTTACAATACCGTTCTATTTTTCACGCCGTCCTAGCGAAAATACAGGTTGAAAAGTAGGCAAATAACTACCATTTATTACCTTTCACGCCTTTTGTTTTGTCCATTTCCAAGAACATAAGCCGCATTTTGCACCATTTTGCCTTTCTAGTTTGGTTGCCAACTCGTAAATTCTCAAGCCCAATTACCCACTTTTAGCCCCTAAAATTCCACTTTTTAACGGCCATTTTGCCCTTTTCAGCCATATTTTTAATGGCGAACAAAGGTTATATTCATACCATAGCCGTGCATTTTTATGCTTTTCGCGTTGCATTTGGCACCATTTTGCACTGCATTTTGCACCATTTTGACTTGCGTTTAGCACCAAAACGCACTGCGTTTAGC
>NZ_KV815124.1:20475-77264 GCF_001814145.1 Prevotella sp. HMSC073D09
AAAACGCACTCCATTTAGCGGCAAAACGCACTCCATTTTGCTATAAATCGCCCCAAAACGGGTGCTAGTGGCGTTTGGCTTAAATAAATATCCATTTTGCCTACATGTACAATTAACCTCTTTTTGCATCAAAACAAACCTCCGCGAGAATCGATTTTTTGCGACAAGGTAGGCGGTTGGTGGATAAAAAGGGCAGCCATAATGTTAAAATTTATACTGAAAAGCGGACAAAGATAAGAGCCAACAAGTGGACGAGTGGACAAGATAACAAGATGACGAGTGGACAAGATAACGAGTGGACAAGACAACGAGTACACGAGCAGACAAATTCATAGCTTTACTTGCCCACCGAAACCTCACTTGTTAACTCGTCTACTCGTCAACTGTCAATCAACTCGTCTACTTGTCAACCAGTCATCCTCTTGCCAATTCGTTAACTCGTCAACTCTTCAACTGATAATCAACTCGTCAATTCGTCAGCTAATTAGTTTGCAACCTGCTAACTTATCAAACCCGTCCATCTGCAGTTTGCTCTTCATTCTTCAAGCAATCTATCTATAAAGAAGCTATCTTTAATAAAATAATTTATCTTATTCGCTCGAAGAAAGAAGATAATTTTGTTTTAACGATGGTCAAAAATAAACATTTGTAAGCACACAGCTACAAAACTGCAAGAAACAATCTTTTTTACATCAGCCTAACAAACAAATCCGTAAAAACATCGAAAAAGCAGCGTATTAAACACCAATTAACCTTTCGATATCTAATTCTTAAATCTTGTAATATAAATGATTTTTAACACAAAAATAGGTCTACATATATTAAAAATCGGTAAATTTGCTACAAACAATCGATGATGCCCAGACCTAAAAAGATGAAAAGGTCGTATATTCTAAACAATTACATTAACAACAGCATACCGAGCGAACATGTGCCAGCACGTCAGATCCACGCCACGGAAAGGAAATCCACTCCGTGGAAAACGAAAAGAAAGCGCTGGTATCTTTCACAACGTAGCTACCTAATAATGTCCTTATGAAAAAAGCTTATTGTTTATGTGCAATGCTGGCTGCCCTCACCGCCCCGTGGACAACGCTCACGGCAGCGGCAAAAGAAACAAAGGGGACGGCAACCGTGACCGAAATGCAAGAGCAGAACAACATCACGGGCGTGATTACCGACACACAAGGCGAACCCATCACCGGCGCAACCGTGGCCGTAGTGGGGAAGAGCGTGGGTGCCGTGTCCGATATTAACGGGCGATTTACCCTCAACGTGCGCCCCGGCGCTAAGTTGACCATCTCATACGTGGGCTACAAAACCGTTACCGTTGCAGCCTCCGAATCGATGAAAGTAGAATTGCAAGAAGACGCCGGGCAACTCTCCGAAGTGGTTGTTGTGGGCTATGGCACACAAAAGAAGGCCAACCTTACGGGAGCCGTAAGCACCGTAGACCTGTCAAAGACCATGGCCGGCCGCCCACAACAAGATGTGGCCAAAGCCCTGCAAGGTGCTGTGCCGGGGTTGTCGGTCATCAGCAACAACGGCGACATCAACGGCAAGCCCACCCTGCGCATTCGCGGTGTGGGAACGTTGAGCAACGATGCCACAAGCAACCCGCTCATCGTTGTAGACGGCGTGCCCATGGACGACATCTCGTTCCTTAACACGCAAGACATCGAAAGCGTTTCGGTGCTTAAAGATGCAGCCTCTACTTCCATCTATGGAACAAGGGCCGCCTTCGGCGTTATACTGATACAAACAAAGGGAGCACATCCCACGGAACGCTCGACCATCACTTACAGCAACAACTTCGCATGGGACCAGGCAACCTTCATCCCTGATTATCCCGATGTACCCACACAATTGAGAGCAGCCTTGGAAGGTAAAGCCAATGCCAAAGAATACACGGTTGAGCTATTTGGCATGCATTTCAATAAGTTGCTGCCCCTCGCAGAAAAGTGGAAACAGCAAAATGGGGGCAAAACAAGCTATCGTGAGATGCGTCCATACGTAGACGAGAACAACGTGGGCGACTATGCATTCATCGACGGTAAGCCTTACTACTATGCCGACTGGGATGTGAACAAGATTTTCTACAACAATGCCGCTCCCTCACAAAGTCACATTTTGTCGATACAAGGCTCGTCGGGGAAGAGTTCTTACTATATCTCCTTTGGCTATGACCACAAGGACGGCATCATGAAGATACGTCCCGACAAGCTAGACAAATACAATGCTACGGTTAACGTAACCAGCAGCCTATACGATTGGCTACAGGTGGGAGCACGCTTTAACTATACGCGTCGCGACTACGAACGCCCCGACACATATAACAATGTGTACCAATTCCTTTGGCGTTGGGGTTCGTTCTTCATCCCTTCAGGCACAATCGGCGGGCACGACACACGTGTGCTGGCACAGCTGAAACAGGCAGCTACGGAGAAGACCGCTACCGACTTCACTCGCATGAACGCATTTGTCAAAGCGAACATTCTGGAGGGATTGACGTTTAATGCCGATTTCACCTACGCCATCCAAAATATGAACAGAGGCTCGCAAGACTTCTCTGTTTACGGCATCAACTGGTTAGACGCCAATCCTACCTACATCGTGGAGAAAGAAAAAACTTCAGTGTGGAAAGACAACTCGAAAGAAAACACGTGGACACTTAACGCCTACATGGACTACGAGAAGACTTTTGCCCAAAGCCACAACCTTAAGGCGATGGCAGGTTTCAATGCCGAGAAAGTGGAATACATCTATCTCAAAGGCAGCAGAAACATACTGTTCGACCAAGCACTGCCTGAACTGAACCTAGCAATGAAGGACGGACAAGACATTGGCTCGAAACATACCCAACGTGCATCAGCAGGTTTCTTCGGCAGAATTAACTACGACTACAAAGACATTTACCTCTTGGAAATCAACGGGCGTTACGACGGCTCTTCCAGATTTCCACACAATGCGCACTGGGCATTCTTCCCCTCGGTGTCGTTGGGCTATCGTTTCACCGAAGAACCATACTTTAAGAACCTCAAGAATGTAGTGAGCAACGGTAAGTTGCGTGCATCAATGGGCGAAATAGGCAATGAAGCCATAGGCGATTACATGTTTGAAGAGCTGATTAGCCAGATGGAAGACAAGTATGTGAACTGGGTGGACAACAATAAGCCTAATGCCAACCTGCTAACCATGTACAACATGCCCGACCTCGTGGCAAAGAACCTCACATGGGAACGCATCCGAACCACCGACATAGGCATCGACCTAGGTTTCCTTAACAACGAGTTGATGGTGGGTTTCGACTGGTATCAACGCGAAAATCGTGACATGCTTGCTCCCTCGAAAGTGCTTCCACAGGTGCTGGGAGCCGACGCCCCCGTATCTAACGCAGGCACCTTGCGCACACGCGGATGGGAATTTACCGTAGACTGGCATCACCGTTTCGGCGAGTTTAACGTGTACGCCAACTTCAACCTAAGCGATTCGCGCTCGAAAGTGGTAAAGTGGGACAATCCATCTATGCTACTCAATGCCAACTATTCAGGCAAAAACTATGGCGACATCTGGGGATTTGAAACCGAACGTTACTTCGAAGAGAGCGACTTCACGGGGAAAAACCCTGACGGCACTTGGAATTACGCCAAAGGCGTTGCTTCGCAAAAGGGGCTGGAACAAGGCTCGTTCCACTACGGACCAGGTGACGTGAAGTTCAAGGACCTTGACGGCAATGGTGTCATTGACGGAGGTAAAGGTACAGCCGACAATCATGGCGACCTCAAGGTGATAGGTAACTTCTTGCCGCGTTACGAATATAGTTTCCATCTTGGTGGTTCGTGGAAAGGAGTCGACCTTGACTTGTTCTTCCAAGGTGTGGGCAAACGCGACGCATGGACTATTTCTTCAATGAACTTCCCACTGATGCGCAAGGCCGACTTGGCACTCTACGCGCACCAAACCAGCTACAACAAGGTGCGCTTTTCGGCAGACTATAAAACCATTAAGGGCTACGACATTGACCAAAGCAACAAGTATCCACGCCTGTATCCCGGCAACGAGGGGACAGGAACAATATCGGGAATAGAAAATGGAACGAACAACTATTACCCGCAATCACGATATCTCACCGACATGTCGTATCTAAGGTTAAAGAACGTAACTCTTGGTTACACTCTGCCCACAGAGCTAACGCGCAAGGCCTACATACAAAAGGCACGCATATACTTCAGTGCTAGCAATCTCTTCTTACTGTATAAAGGCAACGACCTGCCCGTAGATCCCGAAATAAATGCGGGTGCAGGACTTAAGTTTGGCGGCTGGGGACGTACCGCGCCCATAACCCGCACCTTCTCGTTTGGCATGCAGGTAACATTATAACTACAAGAACCATCTTAAAGCATTAGAAATATGAAAAAGATATTGATATGCGGTATCATCGTGATGGGTGCGCTGGCAAGCTGCAATAGTTTCTTAGACATACACCCAGACGATACGTTCACCAATACTCCTTCTTATTGGAGCAACACCGACAACTTGGATAACCAGTGCAACACTTTCCTCAATAACTATACGGGTTACGGAAACGGAGGTTCGTACGGATGGTTTTACTTCAAGACGTTGGGCGATGACCAAGTAAACTTTTCCAACAACAACTGGGAATATACTAATGTTGTGGCATCGTCTTCAGACTGGAAATACTCATTCGAAGACGTGCGCCATGCCAACTATGTACTAACTGGCCTGCGGTCGTCGTCACTAGATTACGAAACGAAAGCCAACTATGAGGGTATTGCCAAACTCAACAGGGCATGGACCTACTATCAGCTGGTGCGCCAATACGGAGACGTACCCTTCATCAACACCGTGGTTACAACCGAAGACGACAATATTCTATACGGTCCGAGGATTGACCGCGACATAGTGATGGACAGCGTGTTGAACGACCTTAACTTTGCAGCTGAATACATTACGCAAACAAACAAGCAAAGATTTACGGCCGACATGGCATTAGCAATGAAAGCCGAGATTGCGCTATACGAAGGAACGTATTGTAAATACAGAACTGCCGAAGACAACGCAGGCAAGGCCGCCAATCCAGACAGGGCACAACGCTATCTGAACGAATGCGTTGACGCTTGCAATAAGCTCATGGCTAAGGGCTACAAACTAAACGACAGCTATAGAGGCAACTATAATTCTACCGACTTGAGCAAGAATCCAGAGATGATTTTCTATAAGCCTTACTCTAAGAATAAGTTACACCACTCTACCATCGACTATACAATGAACACTGGTGGAACCAACGGAATGTCCAAAGACGCTTTCGATGCGTACCTCTTCCTTGATGGCAAGCCCAAGGCAACAACAGCAATGAATACCGACGACGCTGCCACAAAGAACGCTGACGGACAGTACAGCATAGAAGCACAACTTGCCGTACGCGACAAGCGATTGGCCGAAACCATCGACCCTATACTTGCTTTCAAAGGGCACGACTACAAGCGTGCAGGCAGTAGTGCCTTCACATCATCCACAGGTTACGCCATTTGCAAATACGATAATGTGACAGAACTAACTGTAGACGAACGCAATAACATCGGCGGGCAATACACCGACTGTCCCATTTACTGGCTATCTGTCATTTATCTGAACTTTGCCGAAGCTAAGGCTGAACTTGGAACAATCACGCAAACCGACCTAGACAACAGCGTCAACAAACTGCAAGCACGCGCAGGACTGCCTGGAATACAGCTTGCTCCTGCTGCCGACCCAGCCAATAACATGAACGTGAGCAATCTACTGTGGGAAATCCGCCGTACACGCAGATGCGAATTGATGTTCGACAACTGGACGCGCTATTGGGATTTGATACGTTGGCATCAGCTCCATCTCCTCGATTCAGAGCAACATCCCAACATCTATCTCGGAGCAAACCTCAGCAATGTGACTAATCCAGAAGAGGATCTGAACCCCAATGGATATATGATTGGTTCGAACACCATCAATCAAGTGCGCCGTTTCGATAAGAAATATTACTTCTATCCCATACCAACAGGCCAAATTACGCTGGGTGGATTAACCCAAAACCCTGGTTGGCAATAGAAAACAATAAGAGATTGAGCCCTCCAAAGGTTAGATCTAACACTACTACAAATGGGGCACAGCGGGACTGACACCACCGACAAGCTGTACCTCACCTTGCAAACAAGAGGAGATTTGGCAGGGACTTGCCTGAAAATGGCAAGTGCCCTGCCAAATCATGAATAAGACAGACTCACCAATCTGCGATACACAATTCACAAAAAAGAACAATTTTACCAACAAATCATATTTAAAATGCGAAGAATCTATTATTTAGGCGCGGCTTTCGCAGCCCTTTCGGGCACCTTCGCCCCACATCAGGCGCAGGCAGCAGCCGCACAATCGCCTCGCACGACAAACGCAGTGCAACAGCAAACAAGCCTTTCGGGCATTGTTACCGACGCCAACGGCGAACCCGTAACGGGTGCATCGGTAGCCATTGAAGGCAAGGGCGTGGGCGCAGTGACCGACATTAACGGCCGATTTACCATCGACGCACGCCCAGGAGACAAGCTAACCATCACCTACGTGGGCTACAATCCCATGCAAGTGACGGCTAGGGCCGACATGCGCATCACCCTGACAGAGAACGCCAGTCAGCTAGGCGAGGTTGTAGTGGTGGGCTATGGCACACAAAAGAAGGTGAACCTCACGGGTGCCGTGGCCAACGTCAACGTGAAAGAGGCCATCGCCAGCCGCCCCATCACCGACGTGGCCAAGGCCTTGCAGGGTATAACCCCAGGTCTTACCATCACCAACCGCATTGGCGGTGTCGGCACGCAAAGCACCGTTAAGCTACGTGGCTCGGTGGGTTCGCTTAGCGCTGAGGGAGGAACATCACCGCTCATCCTCGTAGACAACGTGGAAGTTCCCAACCTAAACTTGGTAAACCCCGACGACATCGAAACCATTTCGGTGCTCAAAGATGCAGCCTCGGCATCCATCTACGGAACGCGTGCCGCATGGGGCGTTATCCTTATCACCACCAAACAGGGCGCAGCCAACGATAAGGTGAACGTAACCTACTCTAACAACTTTGCGTGGAGCACGCCCACCAAGATGCCCGAACAGATGAAAGCCTCAGACAATGCCCGCTTTATCTTCGAGATAATGAAGAGCAAAGGCAAGACCAGAGAAACAAGCATCGGCTACACCATCGACGAGGAGCTAATAAAGAAACTCGAAGATTGGGAAAACAAATACGGTGGAATGTCGCAAGACGAACTCGGAGAGATGCAGCAAGGCCGCGACTTCGAAATTGTTGGCGGCAACACTTACTTCTATCGCTCGTTCGATCCCATCAAAGAGTTCACCCGAAAATGGACTCCACAACAGAACCACAACCTCTCGGTGACGGGCGGCAGCAAGAAAACCACCTATAACATCAGCCTTAGCTACCTTAACCAAACGGGCGTGATGAAATATAACAGCGACCAATACGACCGCTATACGCTGCACAGCAGCATCACGTCGAGCATTCGCGACTGGTGGAAGGTTCGTGCCAACGTACTCTTCACCCGAACCAAGAACGACGAGCCTTATCGTTTCACGTCTGGCCAATACGATGCTTGGTTCTACCTTCTGCGTTGGCCGCGTTGGTATCCCTATGCCACTTATCAGGGCAAGCCCTTCCGTTCGGCCGTTACTGACATCAAGCACGGCAACCGCGAAAACACCACAACCACCTACGTTCGCGCCAACCTGGGTACGGAGATAACGCCGATGAAGAACCTCTCCGTTAACTTCGACTACACGTTCTCGTTCACCAACGATGCCCGCAAGCTTAACGGCGGCACCGTTTACGCCTACGATATGTTTGCCAGTGCGCCTTTCTCCAGCTACACCAGCCTTTATGGTTTGTGGCACAACATGGTGGAACAGTCCAGTCAGTACACCTTGCAGAACATCTTCAAGGGTTACGCCACCTATATGTTCGACCTAGCCGAGCAACACCACTTCAAAGTAATGGCAGGTTTCGATGCCGAGACACGAGAAGCATTCTCGCATTACTCAGAACGCCAAAAGCTCTACAGCGAGAAGTTTCCCGAGATAGCCATGACCTACGGAGACCAGTTCTCTTACAACAGTAACTACAGCTATCACAACGATTTCGCAGCTGCTGGCGTGTTCGGACGTCTCAACTACGACTATCTACAACGCTACCTGCTGGAGTTCAACCTACGTTACGATGGGTCCTCGCGTTTCCCCATCGGAAAGAAATGGGCTTTCTTCCCTTCCTTCTCCGCTGGATGGCGCGCAAGCGAAGAGAAATTCATGGACTGGGCCAAACCCGCACTCTCCAACCTTAAGGTTCGCGGCTCTTGGGGAACCATCGGCAACCAAGACGTGGCCGCCTATGCATACATGTCTATCATGAAACCGCAAAACTCGGGATGGGTTGTAGATGGTAAGGAAATGGGAACGTTCAGCTCACCCACCATTCGTTCGGAAGAGCTAACGTGGGAACGTGTGTCAACGCTCGACCTCGGCCTTGATGCCAGTTTCTTTAACAACGACCTCAACGTAACATTCGACTGGTATCGCCGCATAACATCGGGCATGCACACCCAAGGCGAACAGCTGCCCGCCACTTTCGGTGCAGAGCCCCCCAAGAAGAACTACGGAGAGATTACTGGCACTGGCTTAGAGCTGGGCATAAACTATCAACACCAGTTCTCCAACGGCTTAGGCGTTTCGGCTTCGGCCTCTTTCTCGCACGTAAAAGAGGTCATCACCAAGTTTAACAGTCAAACGCGCAACATCAACGGCAACTATCAAGGTAAACGTTTAGGCGAGATATGGGGTTACGAAACCGACCGCCTGTTCCAAGCCGACGACTTCGACAGCAACGGAAAACTGAAACCAGGCATCGCATCGCAAAGTAAATACGAGAGCGACGACTTTAAATTCGGTCCGGGCGACGTGAAATATAAGGATATTAACGGTGATGGAGAAATCACTTACGGCGACAACACCGTTGAAAACCATGGCGACCAAAAGGTGATTGGCAACTTCCTGCCCAACTACGAGTACAGTTTCTCGCTCGGAGCAACCTACAAGGGTTTCGATTTCAACATGTTCTTCCAAGGCGTGGGCAAGCGCGACTTTTGGGTTGGCGGTGCAATCGGCATCCCCGCAGGTGGCTCTAGCTACAAGGAAGCCGCATATAAGCATCAGTTAGACTACTGGACACCCTCCAATACGGGCGCATTCTATCCACGCCCGACGGACATGAGCTGGAAACAAAATGCTCGGAACTACCTCACACAAACCCGTTTCTTGGCTAACATGGCCTATTTGCGCTGCAAGAACATCACACTGGGCTACACCCTGCCGCAAAACATCGTGAGCAAAGCCTTGCTGCAAAGCGTACGCGTGTACGTAAGTGCCGAAAATCTCTTTGAGTTCGACAGCCTACACCTGCCCTTCGACCCCGAAACAACCAACTACAAACGCGGAAAGGGAGAATCAGACTGGTCCTTCGGACGTTCATATCCCTACACGCGAACCATCTCTTTCGGCCTGCAAGCCGCATTCTAACCCTCCTAACAAGCATAAAAATGAAACATAAGATATTGAGCCTCGCGCTCTTAACTTTACCTTTGGTGGCCTGCAACGACTTCCTTACACGCGAGCCATTAGACCGTGTGAACGCCGACATCGATGAAAGGTGGAACTCGGAAGAGGTCATTAGGTCTGCAATGTACGACCTTTACCCCATCTACTTCAAAGGGTACAACTCGGGATGGAGCCGTTCCGACTGGTTCGCAGAGACCCAAATCGCCGACTGGAACGACGACAACGCACAAGAAGAAGCCACGTTCTTCATCAAGAACGTGCCCACTACAACAAGTAGCAGCTACCCCTGGAACTTCGAACAGGTGCACACCATCAACACCTACCTCGACAAACTGGCGCATTCTGCCATGCCAGACGAGCCCAAACGCCATTGGACTGGCGTCAACCGTTTTCTGCGCGGCTTAGAATACGCCAAGCTTGTATCTAACTTCGGCGACGTTCCTTACTACCAACACCCCGTTGCACCAACCGACAAGGCTGCACTTTATCGCGCATTCAGTACACGACAGGAGGTGATGGACAGCGTTCTCTCAGATATGAAGTACGCTATGGACAACATTCGCCAGCAAGACGACGTCAAAGGCGTGCACATCGTTAACGACCTGGTGTACGCATACACCTCGCGCATCTTCCTCTTCGAAGGCACGTGGCAAAAATACCACAACAAAAACAACGAGTTGGCTGCCAAATACCTGCAAGTGGCCAAAGATGCGGCCGATTACATTATGAAATCAAAACGCTATCAGCTGTGCAGCAACTACAAGGACCTCACCGCATCGATTGACCTGGCCGGTAATCCCGAAATCATTCTCTACCGTGCGTACGTGGCCGGCGTTGTTACCCACAGCCTGATGTCGTTCAACAACACGGAGAGCGAGGAGTCGAGCCCATCAAAATCGCTCATCGAAAGCTACCTTACGAAAGACGGACTGCCCATAACGCAAACGGGAGGAAACGCACTTTACAAAGGCGACAAGCTGCTTAAAGACGAGATAGCCAACCGCGACCCACGCCTTTATGCCACCATCGACACCGCAGAACTGCGCTTGCCCTCTGTTGCATCAGTGTATGCCGCATCGGGCTATTTCGCCAATCGCTTTGTCAACCCCAAACTCATCGACCAGCCCGGCGGAAAAAGTAGCACCAACATCACCGATGCGCCCGTGATGAAGCTCAACGAAATGATGATGAACTACATCGAGGCAGCAGCAGAGTTGGCCACATTGGGCAAGTACACCCTCACCCAAACCGACTTCGACCGAACCATCAACGCCCTTCGTCAACGCGCCAGCACCAACATGCCAACCTTGCAGCTGGTGGGCGATGCGCTACGCGTACCGGCTGGCGTAATAAACGACTCGCAGCGCGATGCAGACGTTTCGCCCATCCTTTGGGAAATACGCCGCGAACGCCGCGTAGAACTGGTGTACGAGGGCTTACGCTTTAACGACCTGCGCCGTTGGAAGAAACTAAACTATGCCGACATGGTGAAGAACCCCAAGCTTAACATGGGTGCCTACGTCAACAAACGCGAATACATAAAGTGGTACAACACCGTTCATCCAGCAGCTAAGCCCGAGAACACGCTAACGAAAGAGAAAATGAGCAAGATACAACTTGTTCTCCTCAATGCCAAGGGCGAATATGAGGTTAACGACTCTGTTGGCTATATCAGGCCCATAGTGAAACAAGACTTTATGCGTACCTACTCGGATAAAGACTATCTCTATCCCATCCCATTCGACCAGCTAACGCTATACCGCAACGCTGGCCACGCCATCAAGCAAACTCCTGGTTGGGAAGACAAGAAATAATCCATCAATAAAGCTCCCCCATCTCGCATCGACGAGATGGGGGAATTTCAATTTTGTAAAGCCCCCGCTCAAAGGTTCCTTACAATAAGCAAACACTCTCATGGCACTCCCCGCCATTCATCTTAACCCCAATCGGTCGTTAGAGCCTGTACAGATTTTTGTTTGGTTGTAGAGCCTATGGCCTGTCTTATTCTTAAAGACGTAGCGGGCCAGTTCAAGAAGACAAGGCAGACAAGATGCCGACAAGCAAACATGGGTACGTCTAACTCCCTCTTTATACCACTCTCCCAAATTAAAACAAGCAGGCTAATCGCTCATATTCGATTAGCCTGCTTATTCTTCTTTACCATATTTCATCTGGCATTGGCGGTTATTTAGCCAATGCTTTTTGCACAGCATCGTATATTTTTCCCCCTCGCAAGTCCTTGGCGATAATTGTTCCATCAGGCGAGATAAGGAGAATTTGCGGGATGCTTACAATGGAATAGGCTGCCAGTACCTGCTTGCGTGCATCGCCTTTAAGCAAAAGCTGATGCCATATAGCCCCGTCTTCCTTAATAGCTTTCAGCCAATCTGCCTTCTTAAAGTCGGTAGAAACGCCCAAAATGGTAAAGTTTTGGTTTTTAAAAGCATTGAAAGTTTTAAGCAAGTTGGGTGTTTCTTTCCTACACCAAGTGCAAGAAGAACTCCAAAAGTCTACCAAAACAAACTTTCCCTTGAAGTGAGAAAGGCTCAAAGCCTTACCCCCCTTGTCTTCGCCGACAATGGGAGGAGCCGTTTTTCCCACCACCGTTTGTTCCAGCGCATTTAGCTTTTGCGTTGCCCGTGCATAGTACCACGTTTGTTTCGCCTCATCGTTAGCCCCCTCAACCACTTGTCGCGCGCAGTCTAAATCTGTGCGGTTGGTGATGTTGGCGTGCTGCAACCTGTATGTATAATAAAGGTATAGGCCGAAGGGCGAGCCTTGATGCCGCTCCACTTCCTTGTCCAACCATTGTCGCAACTGCTCGTAAGCCCGATTGTAGATAGGCGCGGTGGAGGTTTTTATGCGCTGCATCTCGCGTTGGTCGTTGCGATTGCGCGCCGCGTAGAACACTTGGTCCAACGAGTCTAACGTATGTTTGTTGCCTGCGCTGTCCTTTTGATGTGTAAACAGTGCGTATTGCGCGTTAAGTTTCACGTTGGGATTGTCTGCCGTTATTGCTCCACGGGCATTCCTAGAAACCGACAGCAAGTTGTTACCACTGGCTAAAAACAAGTAAGTGCCTTGCTCGAAACAACTCTCCATGTCGCTAGCGTTGAACACGGGCGAAAGAAAGAAGAGCCGCGTGGTGAGCGTATCATTTTGATAGGCAAACTTTCCGTCCGTCACCTCGAACGAGTCGAGGGGCTGAACATAACCGTAACGCTCATCTTGAACCATGAAAAGATACAGCCTTTTCATGCGCTTGTCGGCCGTATGCCCCTGCACGCTGATGCCCACAGCCAAGCATTGAACTGCGATAAGCCCAGCCAATAGGGCAGTCGAAAAAAGTCGTTTCATATTGTTATCTTTCGTTTTGGGTCATGGTGTTGGCGTTAAAGCGCATCACCCTTTGCGGAATGGGCAGAACGTACCTCGGATCGTTTGGCGGCAGCACCCATGTTTCAGTATCGCCAACATGCTTAACCGTTGTGGCAAAACGCGGGTCTAGGTTAAGTCTTTTCAGGTCGATGAGCCGTAAAAAGCCGTTGAAAGCCAGTTCTCGGCGGCGTTCTTCGAGTACGAAATTCAGCACGCTGTCCTTGTCCACCAACGAAACATAACCATTATCCTTAATGCGATGGGCACGCAACTTATTTACCAGTGCCAAAGCATGTGGCATATAACCCACACGGGCTTCGCATTCGGCAGCGATGAGAAACAGCTCGGGCGTGCTAATGGCTGTGTTGGCCCGCACATACGGAACCCATATTGGGCGCGGAAGTGTTTTTCCGCGAAACGTTTCGGCCATAAAAAGCACCTTTCGCATGTCGCCATCTTCGTACAATTTCAGCAAGCTGTCCGACGGAAACACATGCGAACTCATCCCAAAGACGTAGGGTGCGTATTTGATAAAGATGCTTTCGGGGTTGGCATCGGCATCAGGAACATTGGTGCGACCAATCTGACCTGCGGGATTCAGCACTTCATAACGCGTAAGGTCGAGCAGCGTATCGTGTCGGGCAATCACCTCGTTTGCTGCCTTCAGGGCCTCTGCATAGTTGCCCATATATAGGTAAACCCTAGCTCGAAGTCCGCGTGCGGCATCTTTCGTGGCATGAAAGGCATTGCTGCTTATTTCTTCTGGGAGGCTACCTTCTGCCTCATTGAGGTCGGCCAGTATCTGCTGATACACGCCTTTTACGCTGGTTCGCGTAAGATTGGTTTGCGAAATGTCGGCGTTAAGTAACAACGGCACGCCCGCATCAGCCTCGGCCGTAGCCTCGTTATAGTGTTTGGCGTAACCATTAACCAGATACAGATAGTCTAACGCACGGTTAACGAGTGCTTCGCCGCGTATGGCCGTCTTCTCCGCAGTGGTTCCTTCTGAGGCATCCATCACTTCGCGAATAACCACAT
The DNA here is from genome assembly GCF_001814145.1 of Prevotella sp. HMSC073D09. Lineage (NCBI taxonomy): Bacteria > Pseudomonadati > Bacteroidota > Bacteroidia > Bacteroidales > Prevotellaceae > Prevotella > Prevotella sp. HMSC073D09. Next base: position 34,555 of record NZ_KV815124.1, read on the forward strand.
TGTTGGTGAATATGCGCGAATAGGATGAAGACCAAAACGTATCGTCCTCACCATCGCCAAACACTTGCTTGTCGAATGTGTAAAGCCGTTTAATGCTTGGCGTGATGGTGTTAAGGCCTGGGGTGTTCGAACTGAATGCCTGGTCGGGCAGATAACAATCGTCGGTAAGGTAGATGGGATATGTTTCGCCCATCTTTTGTATCTCATAATGGCTGATCATGGTTTTATAGTCGGCGGCCGTTTCTGGTATTCTCTCGCCTTTGGGCTTGATGTCGAGAAACGAGTCGCAGGCGCATAGCAGCGCGGTAAAAGCCATTGTCGCTATAATGTTATATGTTGTTTTCATCCTTCTTTTGCTTTTTTAGGTGGGGTTTATCATTTGCCTTCAATGTGTAGGGTGCATGCTTAGAATGTTGCCGAAAGGCCGAATGTCCATGTTGCAGGCGTTGGGATGGTGCGCATGCCCCATCCGTAGCCCGTAGTTCCCAACGCCTCAGGGTCTACACCGTATTTGTTGGCAGTCCAACTAAGCAGGTTTTGCCCTTGCAGGGTAAAGGCCAGTTGCGCCAATCCGCACTTGGCCACGAGCTGTTGGGGTACGCGATAGGTGAGCGACAGGTGGCGAAGCTTGGCATAATCGGCCTTAAACACGTGGCGGTCGGCAGCATACCACGGATGCCTCATCGTTGCCAAGTCTAGCGCATAGCCGGTAAATGCAGGTGTGGCATCGGGGTTGCGTTCGTCGCCTGGTTGCCTCCAGATGTTGCGCATCTCTTTATTGGGGTTGAGATGCGATGGTTCGGACACGAAGGGGGCCGGCTCGGTGCGCAGCACATTGCCGCCGTAGAACATCAACATAAACGACAGCTCGAAGTCTTTATAAGCAATGGTGTTGCTAAACGACCCGCTATAAGTGGGATGACGCGTGCCCGAATAAACAAGGTCTGACAAGTTGCTCACTTGTGCTTCGGTTTTGCTGCCGCCTTCTACGTAATAGCGGGGCGTGCCATCGGTGGGCGAAAGGCCAGCGTACTGAAAACTGAATATTGCCCCAAGCGGATGTCCCTTAACTGCCGCAAAGCCGCTGGTGTACGAGTGCACGTTGGGATTAGAGTCTTCTACATCGTCTAGTGTATTCTTGTTATAACCAAAGTTCAGGCCCGTTGTCCACCTTAGGTTTCGCGTTTGCAGGTTAACGCTGTTCAGCGAAACCTCAATGCCCTTGTTGGTCATGTTGCCATAGTTCAGCGTTAGTTGTTTAAAGCCAAGTGTGGGGTCGGCATCGCGTTGGGCAAGGAGGTCGGTTGAATGCTTGTGATAAACCTCGATACTGCCCGAAAGGCGATTGTTGAGCACGGAAAAATCGAGGCCCAGGTTGGTGGTTGCGGTCTTTTCCCAGCGCAGCGTGTAGTTGGGCGGACTCTTTATTTCCGCCCCAAAGTCTTTGCTCCAAGGGTTATATTGGGCTGCTTTTAGCGTAACGTATGGGCTGGCGCCGCGTGGAACGTTTCCACCAATGCCGTAAGTAGCCCTAAGGGTGAGGGCGTTGAGCCACGACAGCTTACCCGCCAAGAAACGTTCTTTGGCGATATGCCATGCACCACCCACCGACCAAAGCGGGCGATACTGGTAGCGAGGGTCGGTTCCAAAAAGGTTAGACTGGTCAACACGTATGCTTGCCGTGAGGTTGTACTTGCTGTCGAAGGCGTAAGCAGCATTGGCATAGAAGGATACATAGCGGTTTTCTATCTCGTTTATCCAATTGTTGCCTGTGAACGACCAACTGAAACTGCCCGCAAGCGACTCCGTTCCTTTAACGTTTGTCAGGGCAGTTGGGTCTATTGGCTTGTAAGCTAGCGTGCTTTCGTCGAACCCCATGTAGTATATCGAGGTGTTGGTAGTCTTTGTTCTGCGCCGTTCGCCGCCAGCAAGGGCAGTGATGCTGTGAGGTCCGAAGTCGCGATTGAAGTTGAGTTGAGCGCGCAAGGTGTACGAGTCGGCATCGCCCCTACTCTCCGAATAGTGCGCTCCCTCTGGCACGTTAAGCGTTAGTTTTTTGGTGGCTGGGTTGTATTGTGCGGCATCGTTTATCATGTTGCGCACATGATACGAACGTTCGCTGAATATCTCAACCGTTTTATCGGCCGAGTTTTCGGTTTGGAAACGCACGTCGAAGTTAAGCCCCTTCATGATTTTGAGGTTCAGTCCCAGCATCAGCCTGTAATAGTTCTCGTTACTGTTATATCGTTCTTCGCGCCTGTTTGTTATGGGGCTGTAATGTTCGTCTTTAAGTCCAAGGCCTATAAGTCGGTTCATTTCCCATTCCGACTTGTATGTCGGCACGTTCAAGGGGTTGCCGCTTTCGTCTTTCAGCATCGTGTACGAGGGTTGGTTTCTGTACATGTCGGTGTAAGTTCCCATTCCCCTGTCGCTGTTGGTGTTGTTATAGTTTATGGTAAGGGCGGCCTCGGCGTTAAGCCAACTCGTCAGTTTGATGTTGTCTCTTAGTGTAGCCCCATAGCGTTGCATCTGGTTGTAGCGCGCATTAAAGCGGTTGCCCGTATAGTTAAGGGTAAACACGTAGCGGTTGATGTCGTTTCCTCCGCTTAGGCTAAGGTTGTGTTGGTGCTCTATACCGGTCTGCGTATAGAAGTCTTCCAGCTGTTTGCGGTTGTTCAGGTTGCGATATTTGTTCATGCCGTCTTGAAACGTTTGCTCGTCGATAAGCCCATCGCGATGCTTATAAAGCAATTCCGAAACGGGGTCGAGGTAATAGTTGGGAGGTATCATGGCATAGGGTATGGAGTTAAACTTGAACCCATATTCACGAAGGTCTATCGTCTCGCGCGTGTCCATCAGGTTTAAGTAGTCCATGTCGGGTTTGGGCGTAAACTTCACACTGGCATCGTATCTGATGGTGGTCTTATTCTCGCCTTTCGCATCGATGGTGCTGATAACCACAACGCCATTGGCAGCACGCGCGCCGTAGATAGAGGCGGCGGCCGCATCCTTCAATACGGTTATCGACTTGATTGTTGCAGGATTGATGCTGTTAATGTCGCCTTCGAAGGGCAAACCGTCTACAACGAACAGCGGACTGTAAGCATTGGCACCGCCGTTTAGCGTAGACATGCCGCGGATGTACAGCGTACCGTTCTGCTGCATCATGCCCGGCACCATGCCTTCGAGCCGTGCCAAGATGCTGGTTTGCAGTTTACCTTTCAGTTTTTCGGGCGTAACAACGTTGAACGAACCCGTTGTTCGTTCGCGCGAAATGGTTTGGTAGCCCGTAACGACAACGTCTTTAAGTGCCTGTTCGCCTGCACTCATGGCGATGTGGAAGTTAGAACGTTGGCCAATGTTGATGGTTTGTGTGGCCATACCCACATAGGTAAAGGTTAGTTGCGTGGCGTTGGCAGGCATGGGCACGCTGAACTTGCCGTCGGCATCGGTGACGGTGAGGGGCGTTGAACCATCGGCCGACACGCTAACGCCCATCAGCGGCTCGCCGTTTTCGTCGGTAACGGTTCCGCGAAGTAGGCGTTTGCCATTGTCGGGCATGGCTGTTCGTGGCTCACGTTGTAGGTTGGCGGTTGTGGCTTGCGCAGCGGGTGGGGCTATAGTCAGCAGCGACGGCAAAATAATGGCAACTGCAAGGCGATGCCTCAGCGCGTGGTGCATGGCTGTTTGCACGCGGGGTAAAATTGGGTTCATAGGTCTTTGGGGTATTGTTTTGTAGTGTTATGATGTGTTGTGTCGGCTGTTAAGTTACGTGTTTGGCGGGCTGTTGTGGTGGCTGATACCAGTTTTCGTGTATAGATTTTTAAATGATTGGTGGCGTGCAACAGGCGTTATGCCCACCTGTATGCGGGGGCGAAGAAAGCCCACTGTCATAACATGTTCCACCTTATCGGCTGTAAAGATAATCGTTTTTTTGCTTTTGAGCAAGAGAAAAGAGGTTTTCGTTAAGCAAACCTGGGCATTATGCGATGGTCGCAGCAGCTTGTAAAACCATTTACTCGGCAATTTATCAACAGAAAACGCACTTTTCGAGGAACGAGAAAAGAACGTTTTCGTTAAGCCAAAGGCGCAATGTCAAGCTCACTTGAATATTGTCGTGGCGAGAAAACGCACTTTTAGAGGAACACGGAAAGAAGTACTAAACCCCTCAACCGAAACCAATTAGCTCGTCAACTTGCTAACCAACACCCCCCTTCTTACCTTATTCATTCGCCAGTTGTTAATTGCAAACCGTTCTTATTGGCTCACAAACTCCCGTATTCAAAAACTTAACACTCACCAACTTACTAACTCATAAACTCATAAATTCAAACAACTCACTAACTCGCCAACTCATAAACTCACAAACTAAAACAACTAAAACAACTAAAAAACTAAAACTTACCAACTCATAAACTCAAACAACTCCCCAACTCATAAACTCGAACAACTCATAAGCCCATAAACTCAAAATCTTAAAATCTTACATTATATTTTACAAAACGCACTTCTGCCGCCACCCCATTCTAGCGAAAAAATGGCTCCAAAACAGGCAAATTGCCCCAAATTTCGGCCTTTCACGTTCATCTTTCTGTCCACTTTTAAGCCAATTGGCTGCATTTTGCACCATTTTACCCTTCTAGTTTGGTTGCCAACCCCAAATTTTTCAAGCCCAATTACCCACTTTTTACCCCTAAAATTCCACTTTTTGATAGGTATTTTGCCCCTTTTAGCCATGTTTTTCAAACATCTAAAAGGTTTTGTTTATACCATTGCAGTGCATTTTTATGCAAAGCGTTTCGCATTTAGCACCATTTTGCACTGCGTTTAGCACCAAAATGCACTGCATTTAGCGGCATTTCACCTTGCGTTTTGCACCAAAACGCACCGCATTTAGCACCAAAATGCACTGCATTTAGCACCAAAACGCAGTACATTTAGCTGCAAATGGCCCAAAATCTGGTGTAGATGACGACCTTTTCAAATAAAAATTCATTTTGCCGCATGCACAGGCTAACCCCATTTTGCACCAAAACAAACCTCCGCGAGAATCGATTTTTCGACAGGGCGGACTGCTCGTGGATAAAAATGGCACTCATAATGTTAAAATTTATACTGAAAAGTAGACAAAGATAAGGATTGACAAGTTGACGGGTTAACGAGTTGACAAGGTAACAAGATAGCGAGTGAACAAGTAAACGAGCAGACGAATTCATAGCTTTACTTGTCAACAGAAATCTCACTTGTTAATCAGTCAACCCGTCTACTTGCCAACTAATCATTCTCTTGTCAACTCGTTAACTCGTCTACTGATAACCAACTCGTCAACTGATTTGTTTGACGGAAAGATTGGTCAAATTATCTAACGCGTATTAAAATCCCAACAAAAGCCATTGTGGTTACAAATTATTTCTTTAAATTTGCCTCCGTAACACTTTATGCCGACTGTTGGCCAGCTTTACCTAAGCCTCGTTTCGCGTTAACAAATGCGATACTCCCTTTTGAAAGAAAGGACATTTTAAAGCAACTTGCACGGGTCTGGCGCATAACAACAATCGCCATGAAGCAACTTACTTATACCGATAGAACCTGAAAACCGAAAATAAACTAAGGAGAAAAACCAATGACAAAGGAAGAACGCGCTGAAAAATGGTTTCGCAACGTACCTCACGCCGAAGCCTTAAACCTGGAAGCAAGAAAGGAGATATGCCGTAGAGTGGCAAAGAAGGTGATGTTAGTTTCCTTTGCCGTGCTTGCTTTGGAAATAGTTTTGCTCTTTTTATTCGATAAAGAAACAATCTTTAATGACGTAGGCAACTTCGTGATTAACGGTACACCGCAAGAACTTTATAGAAGAGGAGCTGATTTGACGCTAATTGGTATTTGTATCTTGTATCTACCGCTTATGGCATTACCCCTTCTTGCTGCCGTTTTATTCAGGAAAAAGGAAATCCCGTCTGCCGTAAATCGCTTTTTAGAGGAAAGAGACAAGGGCGAGGCACGCGAACAATGGGCAACAGACGATGACTGGAAGCAGCTTGCCAACCAGACTGGAAGGCGTTATGCAGACTGGGGAATGGATATCGATGGCGAAGAACGTAGCGATGGCTTTACGATGGCTGACGTAAGGCAGCAACTTGCAGCGTTGAAATATGACAAGCGCGATTCTATTTATATTTGGGTGCCCGATAGGATAAACGTAGACGACAAATTTAGGTACAACTATGTCTTCATTTATCAGGGAGACCGCTTTGCGCGTTTCGATGTCGAGGTATTTACCATTGACATAGCGCACAACAACCACATGATAACCTACAAAAAGGAGAATTTGAGTGAGAAGAAAACAATGGAGACGTTGCAAAACCTTCTTGACAACCATGCTATCCCTAAGTTGCAACGCTGGAAAGTTCTAGCGGATTGCCTGATAGAAAAAAGCACTGATGCAGGAAACTACAAAGCCATCGTTGAGCTATTGACCGGAGGAGAAACGTATCTCGCTCAGGTTGAGAAGTGCATCGCCGCACCCAAACAATATTATATGGACCATGAGGAGAGATATGAGGACAGGGGAATGGATGAAACCGACCGGAATGGTGATATAATTTGGATAGCCATTGCCGATGAAATGCTCGACAGCGGCAATGCTGTTGAGCTGGATTGGAAGGAAACTAAGGAAGAGTTTTATTTGCAAATGCAGGATTTGGCAGGCAAACATAATCTTGAACTACGCGAGGAGTGGCTGCAAGAGGATGGGGACATTCCGACATGGTGTGGGGTTCTTGACGGAAAATGGGAAGAGCAAGGTTTCTGCATCGCCGAATTTGATATTGATAGCGACAGCTATGTTCTCTTTATTTGCACATGCGAAACGCTAGAAAAGCTAAGAAAACTGGGCGATGAAGTTCTTCGTACAATTGATTTAGCACAGGAAATGTAGCCTTAACGAGCGGGGTTGTTGCCACTTAGCGAATTACAAACTCGTTAACTTGCCAACTGGAAACAAGCCTGCCGAATCGTCAGCCCCGTTAACAGAAAACGATACTTAAACAAACAATAAAAGATATGACAAAGGAAGAACGCGCAGAAAAATGGTTTCGTAACATACCAAATGCCGAAACCATAGACTTGGAAACAAGAATGGAGATATGCAGCAAGGTGGCAAAGAGGATGATCTTAGTGTTCTTTGCGGTGTTTGCTTTGGAATTAGTTTTGCTGTCTGTGATTGTCGGAGACGATTTTTTTAATGGCTTAGCAGACTTTGTGAACAGCCTTATCGGAGGCAGCCACAACAGAGGCAGCCGTAATGTGGCGGTAATCGTCGCAGCTATTGTCTGCGCACCGCTTATCGCCTTACCCCTTATTGCCACCCTTGTTTTCAAGAAAAGGGCAATTGCATCTGCCGTGAATAGAACCTTGGGCATAACGAACAAGGGCGAAACGCGTGGACATGGGACAACAGATAAAGATTGGGAGCAGTTGAGTGGTTGGATGGAAACATTCTATCCGGATTGGGACATGGTTGTTGGCGACACAACTATTGGAGGCTTTACGCCGAAAGACGTAAGGCAACAACTTGCTGCATTAAAGCCTGGCACGTTTAAAAGCATTCTTATGTGGGCGCATATTCCGATAAAAGCAAATGAGGAATACCAGTTTAACCATCTCTCAATTAGTCCGAAAAAACAGGCTGGCTATTTCAAAATGGAAGTCTTTACCAGTGATATAGCGCATGATAATCATATTATAAATTATGAGAAAGACAAATTGAGTGAGCGAGAGGTAATGGAAGTGTTACACAATGTGCTGAACAACAATCTTGCTGCCGAGTTACAAAGTTGGAAAGTCATGATGGATTATCTGCTAGAAAAAAGCACCGATGCCGAGAACTACAAAGCCATTGCGAAGCTACTGCCCGATGGTGATGCGCTATTCGCTAAGGTTGAGCGGTGTATCGACGCGCCCAAACAGTATCTTATCGACAACATGGAGAGGTTTCGTGAAAGGGAAATGGATGAAAATGAACGGAATTGTGACATTATTTGGGCTACCATTGCCAACGAAATGCTCGACAACGGCAATGCCGTTGAGGTGGATTGGGAGGTGACTAAGCAGGAATTTTGTTTGAAGATGAAAGGTTTGGCGGACAAATATCACCTTACACTAAACGAAGACTGGCTGAACGAGGACGACGAAATAGACACCTGGTGTGACATCCTTAATAAACAATGGGCAGACTGGGGCTTATGTGTTGCTAAGTTTACGATTGTGTGTGGCAACTTTGGCTATCTTTACTTTATCTACGAACGCCAGGATGTTGAAAAGCTGTCGGACTTGTGTATGGAGGTTAACCAATGTATTGATGTTGCAAAGGAGATATAGTCTTAACAGCAGGTTTAAACTAACAGACTTGTGCCATTTAGTGCATCACAAACTTGCCTGCCTGTTGCTCTTGTCTACTCGTTCACTCGTCAACGGGTTAACTCGTCAACTTATGAACTTGTCAACTCGTCAACTTGTTAACTGGTAAACTTGCCAACAGAACAACTCGTTAACTATCCAGCTCGTTAACTTGTCAACCTGTTAACTTGTCAACTGAAAAAATCGTCAACTGGTCAACTAGAAAACTTGTTAACTCGTCAACTGAACATCTCGTTAACTTGTCAACTCGTCTACTTGTTAACTTGTCAACTCATCAACTAAAAACCCGCTTTTGTTTGCTCCACACCACTAGCACAACGAAAGTCAACGCCTCGGCGAGGGGAACGGCGAGCCATAACCCAACGACACCGATGAGATAGGGAAGGGCAATGAAGATGGGGATGACGAGTATCAGGCCGCGCAGACACATGAAGAAGATGGCCTCGGTGGCACGTTCCACGCTTTGGTAAAAGCCAATAATAACCACATTGAGCGAAAAGAACACGAAACTGGTGGCAAAGAGTGGGAAACCTTCGGCGCACACAGTGAAAGCGTGAGTGCCTTCGGCCAGGAACAATGAAATGAGTGGACGAAAGGCCAACATGCCCAAAAGACTGATAACAAGGCCGCTAACAGCTGTGAGTGCAAGCGAAAGGCGGAGCGTGTGGCGCACGCGGTCGTGGTTGGATTGGCCGTGGTTATAGCTTACGATGGGCAGCTGCGCTTGCGCAATGGAGTTGCCAAACATGTAGACTAGTGGGAAAAGATAGCACGCCACGCTGAATGCGGCCACGCCATCTTCGTGAAGAAAGGTCATAAACATGAAGTTGCCAACAATCATTAACCCCGAAATGGCGGTCTCGGCAATGAATGTTGGAACGCCCAACTTCATCATATAACCTAAATTGCGCACGGTAAGACAAACGCTGGTGCGCGTGAACTTGGGTCGATAAAGGCGTATGGTCTTGGAGAAATACACCAAATAGGCCACAGCCATCAAGGCTCCTACAGTTTCGGAAATGCTTGTGGCAGAGGCTGCACCCATCAAACCAAGGTTAAGCGGGAAGACGAACAGCCAATCGAGAAAGATGTTGAGCACGGCAGGGACCACGCTGGTGTACATGGCGTACTTAGGCGAGCCGTCTAGCCGAATGAGAAATCCGCCCACATGTACAAGTACGGTGAGGGCAGGTATGGGACTGATGTAAGTGAGATACTCGACAACGAGAGGCTCGAGCATTTGCGAACCGCCAAAGAGATAGCATATCGGCTTGGCGAAAACGGCAATAAGAACGCTTACGCCCGACATGACGACGAATGGAACGGTAAGGGCTTGTGTGGCGTTGATGTTGGCAGCCTTGTTGTTTCCTCGCGAAAGGTGAACGGCCGCCACTACGCTAACGCCAGTGGCAAACATAAGCGACACACCCAGTCCGATGAGGAATATGGGGGCGGCAATGTTTACTGCCGCCAAAGCATTGCTGCCTATACCCTGCCCAACGAAGATGCCGTCGGCAAGCGTAAGCATGGCGTTGAACACCAAACCAAGAAGGGTTGGCACGAAAAGCTTAATGAACAATCGCGGGATGTTCATCTTACCAAAGTCGATGTTGTCTCTGTTATCCATGTTGGTGCGGTGTGTAGGGGGAGGTTTCTGTGGGCTAAGTTGAACGGATAGCCAAGGTAAGGTGGCTGTCCTAGATAGTTATGCCATTGGGACTATCCCTGGTTTTCTTGTCTGTTAAGCTAGCCCAAGCAAACTTCTAAGGCTTATCTAGGGCGGATGCCTTTGCCTAATACGCCTTGGCATACCAATAAAACGGCTGCGGTTTTAACCTCAATAACGCTTGCAAAGGTAGCTTTTTTCAGCGAGTTTGGCAAATAGGAAAACCGAACATCCTTAATCTTCGCGACTCAGAATGCTCGGCTGTTGTTTTCTGCTAACGAGTTGAGAAGTTCGTTTGTCTTGGTATGGGCTGGCTCTACCGTGGACTGTTAAAGAGGCTGGAATAGGGTTGCCTCCGCACAGAACCACGATAGAACGCCACTCTCTTGCCAACGACACACGATGAAACACACATGCCGTGGCCTTCTCTCTGTTGTATAAATCTCTCTCTTTGTTTGTGAGGCAACTTCACAATTGCCTTTAATCATCAACCTGATTTCTAAATAACGTCTCTAAACCTGAATGATTTTTTCCTTAAATTTAATGCTGTACCTATTATATTGAATGTTGTATGAACTACTTATTTCTCAGTTGGGATGTTGAAGAACAGGGGCTCTGAAATGGGGATGTTGTTTCCTCTTACGGCAGCCACACGTATAACGGCGTTGCCTGGTTTCAGTCGTCTGTCTGCCCTTACCAGTGCCGTATAGCGTATGGCCTTGCCTGGTTCAAGCTGTTCAACGTGTATGGTGGGCGAGATATCCAAGTGTTTGTTGCCCGTTTCCTCGGTAACGATGGGTTGAACGTCGTGTAGCGTTTGGCTACCGTTGTTCCATAGTTCGAAGATAACCTTACAAAGCTCGTCGCGATTAATCTGTCGATTCTGATTGTCGTCTACAAACCGAGCGTTACGTATCTCTATCGGCAGCGTGCTGATTGTGCGCGTTGGCCCTTGCTGTGCGCTCTCACTAGCACTTGGTTGTTGTGCGCTGTAATTGCCCGTATAGTCAGAACCCTTGAAGTCGAATATGCGGTCGTCGCCTCCGTTGTTCTCGTCAAAGCCGCTATCACTGGGCGGATATTGGCCGTAAGCAGGCTCCTCATCGTTATATCCGTAGTCTTCGCGTTCCATTTCTCGGCGGCGTTGTTCAATGCGTTCGCGCCTTTTCTCACTCCGTTCTTCGGCTTTCTTATCGGCTTGTTCGCCAATGGCAGCTCCGATAGCAGCTCCTACGCCCGTGCCAACAATCTGTCCGAGGTCCGAGCCACTTGCTCCGCCTGTTATTCCGCCGATGGCACTGCCTAAGATTGAGCCAAGTGTGGCACCCGCATAGGCCCCAGAGCCTGCGTAAGTTCCGCATCCAACGAGTATCGCCAGAGCGATTAGTGCCATGATGAGTTTTCTTGCTACCATCGCGTTTGTTTTTTATTGGGACGAAAGTCTGCGGCATTGCCTTGGGGTAAGCCTATCGCTGTTGGCCGTTTTCGTCCTCGTTTCTGGATGCAAAGTTAGTAAGAATGACTAAGTCTGTGAGAGGAATTCCCCCAAACGAAGGTAGGGAATACCCTAAATGGGAAAGGAGAACAGGAAGGCAGGTGGAAGAAACAAGCAAGATGGAACAAATAAGGGCATGGGAAAGCTGTGGATTTTACCGGGACAAACGGGGAAGAAAGGGATGAATAAGACAGATTAATACTAACGAATGGAACAGATAAAGCTAATGAATGGAACAGATAAAGCTATCGAATGAAACAGATAAAGCTATCGAATGAAACAGATAAAGTTATCGAATGAAACAGATAAAGCTAACGAATGAAACAGATAAGACTGCCGAATAAGACAGATTTGGCCAGCGGATAAGCGACATCGGCCAAACAATCGTTGTTTCTTTCGTCCCTATTGGCTCATCAACTCCCCCTCTAAAAGTACAAACCTTCTCCCCGTTACGGTTTATACTCCACCTTTCCATAAACAATTCTGCGCGCGGGTTTCCACATGTCGCTAGCCATATCCTTGCGCGCTATATAATAAGGAGTGCGTACGTTGGCGATGCCAAAGAGCAGATGACAGAGGCCATCGGACATGCCCGGACGAGCAACCGCACCCTGCAAACGATGCCACACCTGGGGATTGCGCGCAATAAACGAGGGCGATGCCCATACAATAAGCGGAATATCGTTCATGCTGTGCATGTAGGCCGAAGTGTATTCGGGCGTTGTCGAGCGGCCATATTGGTCGCGCCAGTCGTAAATTTCTTCGCCGTGGTCGGGCAAGTAAACAACAACGGCCTGCGTATTACGCATGGCATCGAACACCATACCCAGCACATGGTCGTTGTAGCGGGTGGCATTGTCGTACTCAGCCACTTGTTGTCGCTTTTTCGGCGTTAGCCAAGGGGCAGAACTTTTAATGTCGGCAGCACTAAAAACGTTGAATGCCGACGTATCGGGATATTTGTCTTTGGCGTTGAAATGTTGCCCGTTGAGGTGTAACAACAATAGGCGATGACGACGACTGTTGGCCTTAGCGTAAGCAAGAGCTTGCGAAACGAGTGCCCCATCGAGTGTACCTTCACTGCCACGAACACTGTTGTAAGCCACAGAACGTATCTGCGGATGGTAAATAAAGCCGTTAAGACTGTAATTGGTAAACACGTTGTCGGCCGTTACCAGTTGGTTACTCCACATCTCAACCGTGTAGCCAGCCCGTTTAAACACCACGGGGCACAGTGCACCTTGGCTCCAATTCTGCCCTGCGGACACATCGTTGGTGCTGAGTATGGCCTTTACCGCCTCGGTGGTGAAGTTGTAAGGACTAATATAATCGGTAAAGGCCAGCAGGTTACCGCGCTTTTGTTCGGCCACCATTCGCGGCGTAGTGGGCAACGGATAGCCATAGATTTGGGCATGACTCTTGATATACGACTCGCCAATAACCACCACCAACGTAAGCGAATCGGCATCATTGGCCAGGCTACTTGCACGCTTGGCCGCCGCTAAGTTATTGGCCACGGCCTCTTGCAGTTCTCGTTTCATCAGGTGCGGAACGTATAACGAGTAGGCGGCAATGGACAAATCGTCCATCGAATAGGCATAATAACGAATGTTCCACCATTCGGCTTCGGCCGTGGTTTGGCAGCGTAGCAGGGCAGGAATGGCCGAGTAAGTGTAGCCTAGGGCAACAAACGAGCTGAGGATTGTGCCTACAAGCAACTTTTGGGGCAGCTTGCGCTGCAACCAACGCCCCCAAGTAAGCCGGTGGCGTTCGGCAAAAACAACCACCACTATATATAATATGGTGAGTCCATAGCTTTTAAATGCGCCTGCCGACACGGCGAATGTGGAGAAGAAACCCGACACTTCGGCGGCGTTGGTCTCTGCAACGAGCATCACGGTCTTGGGTGTGAGCTCTGAATGGAGGGCGAAATGCAGAAAACTTCGCAACAATACGCACCATGTGGGCAGGGCGTAGGCCAAACATTTAAACCACGTTCGCCCCACGGCATGCACCACACAGGTGAGCAAATAGGCCAAGGCGAGGGCGGCAACGAGGTGCAGCAGGGCTGCCGCCACTTCGTCGGGATAGGCGTACATGTGCTTAATGGCCTCGAAGGGCATCAGCGTAATGGCCGCAAACATGGCCACGAAGAACACCCATTGGCGCAAAGGGCGCATAAGTGTGCGTATCATTGTTGTGCAGATTTGTTTGTTTTGTGCAAAGGTCGGAAGAAAAAACGAGTTGACAAAATAGTCGTTCTCAACTATTGCACGGCATTTCGTACAAAGTAGATGCACGCCAAACAGACATACTTCTCGTTCCTGCCCAACAAACAACCTCTCCCCTACCCGCTTTTCTCTCCCCAATAGCTTTACTCCAAGACCGCTTATAAACGGGAGAGAGGAGCAGTTGGCCCATCCTGTCAATACGCCAACATGCCCTGAAGAAAAGAAAATATTGCTGTTCATTAGGGTTTTAACGAACAGCAATATCATAAAAACGAGTGTTACTAGCCTGCTTTTCCAATTGGCTTTTCGGCTTTGATTGGTCCAACCTATCGCGATGTTGGTCAGGAAGAACAAGCCATAGTTGTTCAATGGGGTTAATCTGTGAAGACAATACTAGCCCTTCTTATTGTCCAAGCCATGCCACCAATTGTCCCAATCAACAGCAACAAATCGGTTACGTGTTAGCGATGTTAAGTCCAAACCATGCCACGAATTGTCCCTATCCACACCACTAAGCAGTTCTATTTCTAACTGCAAACGTTTGGGCAAGTGCCAAACACCATGTGCATCAAGCAAGATGGGCTTTATTCCCAGAACTTTTCAAATAGGCGCGGGCATAACTTTTGCATGGATTCAGGGTCGTCTTCTTCCCAATTAAATTCAAAATTGGGATAGTTGCCTTCACTAGTTTTGAAGTTTTCGTCGTCAATATAGTCGTACAACTCGGCATCAACGGCCTCTTCGAACGCCTCTAAAGCCACATACCAGAACGATTCGAACTCAAAAAAGTCCATCTCGTCATCATCGCCTATGTAGTCGATAAGGTTGTCGGGGTTGGCCATAGCCGCCTCATAAACCTTTCGTCCGCGCGATATAACCCACAAGCGGAAATACTCAAAGCCATCGTCCGAACAGCCTCCATTCATCAAATAGCCAGCACACCACATCTCGGAGGTGTAGCTGTCGTAAAGAAGTTTGTCGGTTCGGAGCCTAAAACCAATCATTTCTTTTAACGACAGTTTGCTCAGCTCGCGTTTAACCACTTCCAAATATTCATCTTCATCGTTGCCAGCCTCGTCTACTGCGGTTTGTACGATAGCCCAAAATTGCTCTTCGTCCATCATTTCGGCCGTTGGTTTAAGTTCGGCCAACTCTTGTTGTCTTTGCTTTTCCATAACATAAAAGGTTTTAATTTGAAGGGGGTGAAAGAGGTTAAAAACATAGTTATTGGGGCATTTCAGGCATTTGCAGGTTGCCTTTATCCGGTAATCCTGCTGCACTCTACCAACTTCCAACTAACAAGAGCAAGCCTTCATCATTAATTTGCTAAGCATTACAGCTATTGCAAGCCGATAGCAACAAGCCGGTCGCAGCAAGCCAAAAGCAGGCTTTCATCACCCGTTGGCAGCATAATTGGTTTTAAATAAAAGGCCAATTATTACTTCTCTTGCATCAGCCTTGTGCACACAGCCCAGCTATCTACGCCCTTTCTTTTTCCCTTTCTTCTTCTCTTTCTTTCCCTTCTTGGTTTTCTTATTGCCCTTTTGGGGCTTAGTTTTCACATGTTTCTTCTTCGACTTAACGTGTTTCTGCTCCGACTTAACATGTTTCTCCTTCAACTTAACATGTTTCTTCTTCGACTTAACGTGTTTTGCTGCGGCCGAGTGGCGCACTTTGGCACTACCTTTCAGTTTCGAACCCTTTTTCTTGTGTTTCTTTCCTGTGGTAGAACCCTTCTTGGCCTTATGCTTTCCCTTCTTCTTCGCACTGGCTTTTCCTTTTCGTTCGCCCGACTCTTCTTTTAAACGCTTGTCGGAAGTCAACTCTTTGTCCTCAGAAGACACCTGCTTCTTATCCACAGGCGTAACCTCCACGGGAACCACTCCATGCGAAAGCATGCCTAACGCCTTAGCGGCACCCCACGACAAGTCAACAATACGTCCACGCCCAAAGGGGCCGCGGTCGTTCACCCGCACAACAACCTCCTTGCCGTTATTTAGGTTTTTCACTCTCAGCTTTGTGCCGAAAGGATGCGTTCTATGGGCGCAAGTAAAGTCGTTATGACGCAGTCGTTCACCACTACTTGTTCGTGCGCCCGTTGCTCGGCGCGAATAAAAAGAGGCTTTACCTCTCTGCTGTGCGTGCAAAGAGATAAAGCCCATAATGGTAAATGCTACAAACAATACGTATCTTAAATGCGTCACGTTGTTTGAATTTATGATTATTGAGGTTTGTCACACCCCGTTGCACAGCCCTTGGCACGGATTGCAGCTCCTTCTGCCTTAGGAATGCGGGTGCACAACACTCTAATTCTATCGCGTTTACGTTGATTATGCGATGCCCTGAGCCATCATGGCGTGGGCCACCTTCATAAATCCGGCGATGTTGGCGCCCTTCACGTAGTCGATGTATCCGTTGGCCTCGGTGCCATACTTCACACATTGTTCGTGTATCGACGACATGATGTGGTGCAGACGTTCGTCTACTTCCTTGCCAGTCCATCCCAAACGTAGGGAGTTCTGCGTCATTTCAAGGCCCGAAGTTGCTACGCCACCAGCGTTAACAGCCTTTCCAGGTGCGAACAATGTCTTCGTAGCCACGAACTTTTCGGCAGCCTCGGCGGTGCAACCCATGTTCGAAACCTCGGCCACGCAAACGGGTTTGGCAGCCAAAATCTTGTCGGCGTCTTCGCCGTTCAGTTCGTTCTGGGTAGCGCAAGGCAAGTAGATGTCGGCTTTTGCCTCCCAAGGTTTCTTGCCGGCAAAGAACGTTGAGCCGGGGAACTTGTCTGCGTATGGTGCGCAAACGTCGTTGCCACTGCTGCGAAGTTCGAGCATATAGTCGATTTTCTCGCCGCTAACGCCATTCGGGTCGAGGATATAACCGTCGGGTCCACTAATGGTGATAACCTTTGCGCCCAGCTCGTTAGCCTTCTTAGCGGCACCCCAAGCCACGTTTCCGAAACCACTTATTGCCACGGTCTTGCCCTTAATGTCGATGCCTTTGGTCTCCAACATCTGGTTAACGAAGTAAAGTGCGCCGTAACCGGTAGCCTCTGGACGGAAGATTGAGCCACCCCATTCAAGGCCCTTACCTGTAAGCACGCCCTCAAATTGGTGCGTAAGCTTGCGATACATGCCAAAGAGGTAACCAATTTCGCGGCCACCCACGCCGATGTCGCCTGCGGGAACGTCTTCGTTCGGACCGATGTGACGATACAATTCGGTCATGAAAGCCTGGCAGAAACGCATGATTTCAGCATCGCTGCGCCCGCGGGGTGCAAAGTCGCTACCACCCTTACCGCCGCCCATAGGCAACGTTGTAAGTGCGTTTTTGAACGTTTGCTCGAAGCCCAAGAACTTCAAGATAGAGAGGTTTACAGAGGGATGGAAACGCAATCCGCCTTTGTATGGGCCAATAGCGCCGTTGAATTGCACGCGATAACCGATGTTAACGTGTACCTCGCCCTTATCGTCGGTCCAAGGAACACGGAAGGTGATGATGCGTTCGGGCTCTACCATCCGCTCGATAATTTTAGCTTTTTCAAACTCAGGGTGTTGGTTGTACACATCCTTAATTGAAACAAGCACTTCTTTTACTGCCTGAAGGAATTCAGACTCACCTGGATGCTTGCGCTCCAGTTCTTGCATGATTTTCTCCACTTCCATGGTTGTAATCTTTTTTATGGTTGGGTTAGTAAACTCATTTTTTTGTCAAATGGATGGTGCAAATATAGAACTAATTTGCATACGCACCAAATAAAAGGCAATATTTTTTTAGTGCTTGCCGTTTGCCTTGCGCGTTAAGTGATAAGGTGCGGCAACGGTTTACTTCCCTTTTGTTCGTTTTTGCGGCTTTAATCTTACATCTGCTAGCCGTCAAGAGCAATCTTTGTCCAAAAAGATAATCTCAGATTTATCTTCAAATGTCCGCCAATTCTTGCGGAATAATGGTTGCACCTTGCCTTATCCTGTCGGCCATGCCTATGCCGTTACGTAGGTTTCCGCCCACGATAAGGCCTGGATATTGGCTTTGCAGGGCGTCAATGGCCTTGAAACGAGCACCGCTGCTTACCTCGTATTGCGGTATGGCATGGCGATGGCGGAATATTTTAAGCAAGTTGGGCTGCATGTTGGCCGGCAAACGCAGCATGTATCGCAGTTCGGCAAGCACCATTTGCGCCAATTCGGCATCGCTCATCTCCATCACTTCGGGGTGTTTTATGCCACCGACGAACACCGAAAACAAGTCGCCTTGCCTGGGTGCACGCCCCTCAAAGCACGATGCAGGGAACAGCACACCTAATATATGTCGGTTTTCGCACGAGGGAACAAGGCCGCCAAAAGCCTCGTTGCGCTGCCCTTGCACATCGGCAAAGCCCACACTAACCTGCACCACAGGGGCGTAACGCAAACTGGTGATAGGCTCCATCAGTGCGTGGGGCACGAAAGGCAGCAACTGGGGCAGGGCATAAGCGCCAACGGTAGTTACCACCTGTTGGGCTAAGATGCTGCAAGCGGTGCCGTCTGGCCGCGTATATTCGGCCCTCCAACCCTGCTCAGAAGGTAGCAGATGCAAGTTGTTCGCGCCCAAAACGATGTTCGTTTCGCCAACAGAACGCCCAAGCGCATCAATCAAATGCTGCAATCCCCCTTCGGCCGAGAACACTTTTTTGGTGGCCAGCAGGTCGCGTGGCGTTTTGGGTTGGCGCATCTTAGCTATCGCCCCGCGCACAAAACTGCCGTATGTGTGTTCCAAATTGTAAAGCTTGGGTAGCGCATAACGCGTAACCAAACGTTCTGGGTCGCCTGCATACACGCCCGAGATAAAAGGGTCTACGGCATACTGTTCGAACGAATTGCCCAACCGTCGCCTAACAAGTTGTGCCACGCTTTCGTCTGCATCCGTTCCTTTTTTCCTAAAAGGCTCGGCCAATATCCGCAGTTTGTCGTGCCAAGAAAACAGCGTTGTTCGCACGCTGGCCATCAAACCCACGGGCAATGCGTGGAAACGTTCGCCCTTCCAAATCCATCTTTGCTTGGCCTCTTCGCGCGCTGTAAGCAGCTTACAGCCGTATGGGGCAAGGTCGGTAAATAGTTCGGCCACTTCGGGATAGGCCACCATGCCCGTGTTAGGGCCGCTTTCGTACACAAATCCCTGTTCTTCAAAGGTGCGGATTTGTCCGCCAATGCGGTTTTCTTTTTCCACCACCAGCACCTCTTTGCCTTGTTTCCGCAGGGCGTGTGCGGCGGTTAGCCCGGTAAGTCCGGCTCCTATTATTATTGTTGTTTGGCGCATGAATCTTTTTGTGTAACTATTCAGCAATAATGAACGTTGGTTATCAAGAACTTATAAACGTAATGTTGTGGTAAAAAGGCTCGAAATGACATTACCTTACCAGGTCTTGCATGTGCCTGCCTGTGTAACTTGTTGATAATCAATAATGGGTTATACGCTTCATTGCTGAATAGTTACCTTTTTGTTTAGCTTGGTTTTCTGCCATGTTGTACACGTTACACGGGTTTCGAAAAGCGATTGTTGTTGTTAATCATCATCTTATCGAGTGCCGCCGCCACGTTGCGCACAAAGGGCGAACCTGCTTCGGTAAGTGCTATGTGTGTGGGTTCTAAGGTTATCAGCCCGCCGTCGGCCATTTGCTGCAAGGCCGGCACGTCGTAGTTTAGGGCCTCTTTCACCTCTTCTGCCGATATGTTCAGCCTTTGGGCCATGTCTGTCCACGCCACGTAATAGTTGCACATCAGGCTCTCTATCACCTCGCGCGCCACGCGTTGCCACGGTTGCAGCGCATATCCGCGCTCTATGCAGAGCCGCCCTTCGCTGGTGTATTGAATGTAGCGTGCCACATCTTTGGTGTTTTGCGCATAAGCCGCGTCTAGCTGACTGATGCCCGATACGCCCAAGGCATACACCTGTGCCGTGATGCGCCGTGGGCAATAGCCCTGAAAATTACGGTGCAGCTGCTTGCGTTCCAGTGCCTGTTGCAGGTCGTCGTTGGGCTCAACAAAGTGGTCCATGCCGATATGGCAATATCCGGCGCGTGCAAGTTGTTCTGCCGCCTGCTCGAACATGCGCATCTTTTCGGCCTCTGGTGGCAGCCCTGCCTTTTCCAATATGCGCTGCCTGCTATATATATAAGGTACGTGCGCATAGCTAAAGGTAACCAATCTGTTGGGCCGCATGCCTATTGCGCGTGCGATGGTGCGCGAAAAACTCTGCACCGTTTGCCCCGGCAAGCCGTATATGAAGTCGAGATTAACCTTTGCGCCGCTTTGCCTAAGCCGCTCAACGATATGCTCTACGGGCAACAACGAGGGTCGGCGGTTAACGGTTCGCAACACGTTATCGTCGAAATCCTGTATTCCCAAGCTGTAACGCGTAAACCCACAGTCGATTAGCTGCTCCCAATGTTCATCGTTAAGGTAAGCAGGGTGGCACTCAATGGCAATCTCCGGGTTTTCTATTGTGCCGAACGAACCCAGCAAATGTTCGTTTAGGCGCCTGATGTGGTGCAGTGGAATGGATGTAGGGCTACCTCCCCCATAATGTATCTGCGATATTCTCCGTCCCTTGTCTAGGTGTGGCAGCAGCAGGTTTATCTCCCGATGCAGGGCATCGAAGTAGGCCTCCACCACCTCATTGCGCGCCATAGCCACCGAGTTGCACCCGCAATAGTGGCACAGGTGTTGGCAAAAGGGCACGTGTATGTAAAACGAAATGTTGTCTACAGCGGCTTTGTTAGACTGGTCTACGGCTGCGAGATACTCCTCTTCGCCCATCTCCACAAAGCTGTTTGCCGGCGGATAGCTCGTGTATCGTGGCACGGGCTTGTTATATTTGGCAATTAATTCTTCGTTAGTCATGCGTCATCTCTTTTTTAATGCCAAGCTCACGTATGCCAGCGAGGCCAGTGCTATGGCGGTTTGCAGGGCAAACATGGCGGTATATCCGGCCACATCGGCCACGGCACCGCTGCCCATAGCGGCCACGATGCCCGTTAGGTGGGTTAATACGGTTTGCACGGTAAAGTCGGTTCCCTCTTTTCCTGGGCGCACATGGTGCATGGCCGAGGTGTAAACCACCACCGTTGCCATGCCATAACTGGCCCAAAGCAACACGGTGGCCAAGACGATTTGGGCCGTTGTGGGCACGCTTACCGACAGGATGGTGAACAAAAGCGTGGCACCGAGCATGGCACATGCAACCGCGGGCCGCACACGGGCATAGCCATAGCGGCGAACAAGCATGCCCGTGGGATAGCCAACGGCGAAAGCCGAGGCCACGCCCACCACGCCGTTTATCAGCCCGATGTCTTTCATCGAGTAGCCTAGGTCTACCATGTAGGGTTTCATGTTAGACATGATGCCGATGATGCCCATGTAATAGAGTGCCAAAAAAAGTATCTGCCGCCACACGCCGCGTTGGCCGAAAAACCACACAAAGTCGGTTAACCGTGCGCGTTGGCGTTTGCCCTCATCCTGTTGCAGGCTTATTTTTTTGTTGAAAAGCAAAGGCAAGGCGGCCACCAAGACAAAGAGGCTGAGGCATTGGGTTACGCTGTTCCACCCATAACGGTGCAAAACCACGAGCAACAGTCCGCTACCCACAAGGCTCCCTGCAAAGCTCCCCATAGACTGCATGCTGTTCATCAGTCCCCTTTCGCGCCCTTTTGTGGAGCGTATGGCCAGGGCATCGGTGGCTATATCCTGCGTGGCAGAGGCCACTAACGACAACAACACCAACAATATAACCGTGGCCACATTGAGCTGCAAGTTAAGCGTGCCGGCCAAAAACACCAGTAGGGCATAAACCAACTCGCTGCCAACGATGAGCCGCTTGTAACCGCGCATGGTGGTGCAAGCCCTGTCTACCAGTGGACTCCATAGCATTTTGAGTATCCACGGCAGCTTAACCAGCTGCAACAAGGCAATGGCCGAGAGCGAGAACCGTTGTTCGCGCATGGTTACTTGCAGGGCAGTGGTAAAGAAACTCATGGGCACGGCTTGTGCCAGATAGAGGCAAAAGAAGGTGGATAGCTTGTTTCGCTGGTTTAAGTCTTGCTTCATCTTGTTTTTGTATGCAATGCTGCGGCGGCGTGTTACGTTTGTTCCACTGGCGATGCACTGCTCTCGTGCGTGCCCGCTCGTGGTGTTGGTGGTGTTTGGGGTTAAGCCTACCGCCGTTAACAGGCGCAAAGTTAAGAAAATTATGCCGCAACGGCGTTCCTTATTTATGGGGATTTAAGGCAGAGAAAAGGAATGAGGAATAAGTTTTGCGAGGCGCATCAGGGTAGCAAGGAAAGCTAGGAAAACTAGGAAAGCTAGGAAAAACAGGAGAGCCAGAAAGGCAAGGGCTATCTAGGAGGGCCAAGAGGGCTAGAAAACCTAGGGCATCTTGGAAAGCTAGGAGCATCAGGCTATCTAGGAAGGCTAGGACATCTATGAAGGCTAGGAAAAAGAGGAACACTAGAATATCTAGGAACACTAGGGTATCTAGAAAGACTAGAAAAAACAGAAAACAAGAAAATGTTTTACAAAACGCACCTTGCCTGCAAGCCCATTCTAGACAAAATAAAGGCCCAAAATGGGTAAAAAACCGCTTTTTATGCCTTTACTCACTTCGTTTTCATCCCCTTTTTGAGCCTACAATTTGCATTTAGCACCATTTTGCCTTTCTATTTGGCTGCCGGCTCGCATTTTTTTCAAGCCCAATTACTCGCTTTTAGCCCCTAAAACCCCACTTTTTAATGGCCATTTTGCCCTTTTTAGCCATGTGTTTCATGGTTCTAAAAGGTTTTGTTTATACAATTGCTATGGATATTTATACTTTTCATCTCGCATTTAGCAGCATTTTGCACTGCGTTTTGCACCATTTTGCCTTGCGTTTTGCACCAAAACGCACGCTATTTTGCACCAAAACGCACCCTATTTTGCACCAAAACGCACGCCATTTAGCAGCAAATAGCCCCAAAACTGGTGCTAATGGCGGTTTTCTTAAATAAAAATTCATTTTACCGCATTCGCATGCCAACCCCTTTTTGCCTCAAAACAAACCTTCGCGAGAATCGATTTTTTGCGACCGAGTGGGCGGTTGGTGGATAAAAACGGCACTCATAGTGTTAAAATCTGCACCGAATTTTATACAAATTCGAGATAAAACAACGCCATGCTTTCCCCAAACAAAGGCTAGGAACAACGCCAAAGGCTGCGCTACTTGATGTAAACCTTGCAATTTCGCTGTCCTTGGGCGTCTTCATACTTCATCACCCACACCTCGATAACTTGCGGTTTGGCCAGTTGTGCGTTTGGCTTTGCAGAGCCTTCGCTTGCATCAAGCCCTAATTTGACCAACTGCCTGCTGCCGGGCAAGCAGGTAAAGCAAAGGTTATGGCCGCTAGTTGTGGCAATACACACGGGTGCCGCTTGCTTACCTCTGGCTGTCATGCCAGGAATGGCGCGCAAAGCAGCGGCATCGAGATGGTTTTTCAGCACAAAACGCCGTATGTTGGTTATCTCTACGCGTTTGCATTCAACCATTACGAGCCGTGGTTTGCCCTGCAACTTATTGGCAATCGGCCACCTTGTGCCATCCGTAAATTGCAGTTCAACGTTCATCGAGTCTAGGTCTGTGGGCCAGTTCAATGGCATTCCCAACCGTTTCGACATCTCTTTTAGCTGCAAACGAGCATCAGGGTGGTGCAGCAATGCCGCCTCCAAAAAGGACGAATAAGCCGCATACCATTCCTTATTGCCTTTGGCTATAACCCCTTTCCAATAATAATACTTGCCTACTTGCCCCTTATCATAAAGGTGTTTTCGCATCTGCTCCAACTTATTCTCGGCCAAACGCATTTGTCCAAGCCTGAAATAAGCCGCTAGCTGCCTGCTAAATACCTCATTAACGTTCACCGAACTGTCGGCCGTTATATCTACATGGGCTGCAAATTCAGCACCATCTTTAACCGAATGGAGAAGTAACAGGCGGTGGTAATCGCGCAAGGCATCGGCATCCTTGCCCAACTTTGTTTCCAGTTCGGCACGTTTCCACAGCCATTCGGCCGTGGCTGTGTCGGCAATAGCCTGGTTTAGCAGGGTCATAGCCTGCTGATTGTGGCCTGCTTGCAACGCCGCATCTATCTTGTTGCGGCAGTCAGAGCGGCAACCCCATAAGCATACAACACAAAAGAGAAGGGAAAGACAATAAAAGGCCTTACCCACTGCCCCGCCCCAAGCGGAGTGGGGAGTGGTTGGCCTTGTGGTTTCTAAACGTTGAAACGCAATAGGCTTTATCGTTTCTAAATGAAAAAATATCATATTCGGTTTGATTACTAGGCCAATGGTTGCAACATGTTAGGGCCATAACAAGCTGTTCAACTACCCTCCGCCCCTTGTAAAGGGGTTGGGGTTGGGGGTTGGTTGCGGAAAGGCTACTGTCCTAATTTCACCTCCACAAACACCGGATAATGGTCGGATGCCGTGCGTATTCGGTGTTGTTTAAAGTCGATTTGTTGCGGTGCATCCTGCCCTTTCTTACTTTTGGCTGCGGGTTCTTCCGTCCAATAGAAGTTGGGCAGTACGCCATAACGAGCCACAGAGAAACGGGGCGACACAAAAACGTGGTCTATACGGCTGGGGGTTTTCAGCGTGGGGTCGAAACTGTTAAACGTTCCGTTCTCTGCAAAGCGGTGCTTAGCCACAACGTAGGCATCGTTTAAGCGCGCGTTTGCGGTAAAGAGGGCGTACGTTTCGTCGGTTTGGTCTACGTTAAAGTCGCCCGTCAGCACCACTGGTTTGTCTTTTCCGGCCAAGCCGTCGATAGCTTTCATCACCAGCTTTGCCGACTCGCGACGCGCTTTAACGCCCACATGGTCGGTATGGAGGTTGAAGAAAAAGAACACTTCGCCACTTTCGCGCACCCTGAATTTGGCCCAAGTGCAGATGCGTATGCAAGCCGCATCCCAACCCAAAGAGGGTTTTGTGTACGTAGGCGAGAGCCAAAAGTGCCCGTCGCCGAGCTTATCCAGTCGGTCGCGCCGATAAAATATGGGCGCATACTCGCCCGCCTCATGTCCATCGTCGCGCCCAACGCCCACGTAATCGTAGTCGGGCAGTGCGCGCAACAGGTCGTCGAGTTGCCCTTTCAGCACTTCTTGCGCCCCAAAAGCGTCGGGATGGTGGAAGTTAAGCTGGTCGGCTATCACCTGACAACGTTTCGCCCAAAGGTGCCCTTTCGCCTCATCGCCGTCGTTTCGATACCTTATATTATAGCTACCCAACACAAGTGTCTGCCCAAAGGCAGCAAAGGCCATGCACAATACGGCCCCAAGCAACAGTGAGCGAGCCTTATTGGAACACATAACGCAAAACAAGAAGTGAACTAACGATGAAGAGCGTGATGTTGACGTCTTTGTAATTGCCGCTCAACAACTTTACCAACGTGTAGCTAATCAGTCCCAAGGCCATGCCTTCGGCAATGCTATAAGTTAGCACCATCATCAAAACGGTGATAAAACAAGGTAGTGCCTCGGAGATGTCTTGCAGGTCTATCTTCTTGATAGACTCTAACATAAACACGCCCACAAGCACCAGTGCGCCCGTGGTTGCGGCAGAAGGGATGATAAGGAACAGCGGAGCCATGAACAAAGCCACGAGGAAGAACATGGCCGTGGTAAATGCCGTTAGTCCTGTTCGGCCGCCTTCGGCCACACCTGCTGCGCTCTCAACGAACGTTGTAACGGTAGATGTGCCCAGAAGTGCACCCGTAGACGTGGCGATGGCATCGGCCATCATAGCCTTTTGGATGTTCTTCACGTTGCCTTTTTCGTCCATCATGTCGGTTTTGGCTGCCGTTCCGATGAGCGTACCCAGCGTGTTGAAGATGTCGATAAACACCAACACGAAGACGGTGAGTATCATATCAACGTTGAGCAGTGCAGCGAAGTCGAGCTTTAAGAAGGTTGGGGCGATGCTATGGGGTAGCGAAACGGGTACGAAGGCATCGGGAATTTGGGTTATTCCCATAGGTATGCCCACAACCGTACATATCAAGATGCTATAAAACAAGGCTCCGCGAACCTTCAACACCAGCAGTGCGCCACTTAAAATGATACCCAACGAGGCCAATGCAGCCGTGGGAGTGAAAGCACCCAGCGTAACGAAGGTTACATCATGGGCCACTACAATACCCGCATTTTTCAGTCCGATGAAGGCGATAAACAGTCCTAAGCCGCCCGAAATGGCAAAGCGCAGGTTCTTGGGGATGCACTTTACAATTTGTTCGCGTATGTTCAGGGCGGTTAATAGGATGAAGATGATACCCTCTACAAACACTGCCGCCAAGGCTGCTTCCCACGAATAGCCCATGCCACGCACCAAGGTGAAGGCGAAAAAGGCGTTGATGCCCATGCCGGGAGCTTGCGCAAAGGGTAGCTTGGCTAAGAAAGCGATGAACAATGTGCCAAGGGCCGAGGCCAAGGCAGTGGCTGTGAACACGGCACCCTTGTCCATTCCCGCGGCACTTAGTATGTCGGGGTTCACGGCAAGGATGTAACTCATGGTTAGAAACGTGGTTACGCCGGCCATCATCTCTGTGCGGCGCGACTGTTTCTTGGGGTTAAACCCCAAAAGAGAATAGAAAGACATGATTTGAGGGGGTGAGTTTTTGAGTTTATGAGTTGCAAATTAACGGGTGGACTCCTTAGCGAATTAACAAGTTGAAAAAATGAAGAGTTAAAGAGTTAACAAGGAATTTTACTTTCTGTTTCAAAAGCATACGGCTTAACTCCTTTACTTCTTAACTCCTTAACTCCTTAACAATTAAAACGTCCACTTCGCTGCCAATGTAGGCAACCAATACCAACGGTGGTTTTGATTAACGAAGTTGTTGCTTACTTCCCACTCCGTTCCTAGGCTTAGCTTGAAGTCTTCGCTAACGCCTTTGATGCGGTTGAGGTTAACCCAGAATTGGGGTTCGGAAAGGAAAACGGCGATGTTTCGTCCGTCGGCGAAACGGCGATCGCCCCAGAAATCGGCAAATCCGTCGAACGTTAACAGGTGGTTGCAGAAGTTTAAGTACCATGTTGCCGTGAGTTGCCACGAGTGTTTTTGGCTTTGTTTGGCCAGATACTTATACATGGGCGTGATGGTAAAGCCCGAATTAAAGTCTTTATCGTTCCAGCTATAAGTCACACCAGCCAGGTAAGCATCGTTATACGAGCCCACCCCTTTGGCCAATCCGCCATTATACTCCACGTGAATGGCCAATGGCGCTTGCCAAAATCTCAACTCGCGAGA
Organism: Prevotella sp. HMSC073D09; assembly: GCF_001814145.1. NCBI lineage: Bacteria > Pseudomonadati > Bacteroidota > Bacteroidia > Bacteroidales > Prevotellaceae > Prevotella > Prevotella sp. HMSC073D09. Next base: position 61,675 of record NZ_KV815124.1, read on the forward strand.
TATTTCCCAATAGGCGGCAGCCACGCCATTGTCCGCATAGTCCATGTCGACGAAGAAGAAAGTGTTACCCCATTTGTCGGGTTTGAACATCTCCACGGTTGATGTTAGTTTGGGTCGTGTGGAGAGATTGTCGTTCAGATGCCCGAAATCATAATGCAACTGCACGTTCTGCGCCTGTACAGACAGGCTGGCCACGAAAGCAATGGCCACAGCTAAAAGCTTTTTCATCCTTGTTTTTTGTTTGGTTTCGTTAGTTATCCAGAACACACTTATCCGCATACACTGCGGCGAAGAGGCCTGAAAGCAATTGCAAAGTTAGTGAAAATGACGAAAAAAGCACTAAGAAAGAAATAAAAAGGCCTCACCCCCAACCCCTCTCCAAGGGGAGAGGGGATAAAATGCGATGCAGCTACTAAGCTGACAAGCGAAAAATGCAATGCTATTACAAGGTATATCACTCCCCTCTCCCCTTAGAGAGGGGTTGTGGGGTGAGGCTTTTTCTTTGGAGAGGGGCGTAAAATGCGATGCAGCTACTAAGCTGACAAGCGAGAAATGCAAGGTTACTGCAAGGCATATCACTCCCCTCTCCCCCTTGGAGAGGGGCTGGGGGTGAGGCTTTTTCTTTGGAGAGGAGGTGGGGGTGAGGCCAGTTGTGGGGCAGTGTTAGGCCGCTTTTACCCACCATTCTTCCTATATTCAGACGGCGTAACGCCGAATGCTTTCTTGAAAGCGTGGTAGAAACTAGACGCATGTTCGAAACCACAACGTTCTGAAATCTCTTCGATGTTCAACTCAAACCTTGTGTCGAGCAACTGTTTGCCCTTCTGCATCTTTAGTTTTAGGATGAAAGCACCTGGCGTGTTGCCTGTAAGCGCCACCATCTTACGTGAGAATTGCCTAAGACTCATCCCCAATCCCTCGGCCAAGGCGTTAACGTCTAGCGCGCGTTTGTCGAGCAAAAGGTAGGCCGTGTCTACGGCTTTCGTTAGGAATTGCCGTTCGGCCACGGCGCGAACGTCGCCCCCTTCCTTTGTCTCGACTGCATTATCACCATATTTCTCGCGCAACTGTCGATGCCTATCAAGCAGATTTTCCACCCTTGTCGTCAACTCTTCACTGTTAAAAGGCTTGGTGATATAGGCGTCGGCCCCTGCCTTAATGCCCTCCAATCGTTCTTGTTCGGTTATCTTTCCCGTAACCACCACGATGGGAATATGGTTCATTACGTCGCTCGCCCTAACCTGTTTGCACACCTCCAAGCCGTCCATTCCAGGCATCATGCGGTCGGTTATGATGATGTCGGGCACCAGTTCTGTTGCTCTGGCCAAGGCCTCCTCGCCGTTAGAGGCATAACAAACGGCGTATTGCGGCGTGAACAACGAACCCATATACGCGGCTAAGTCGGCGTTATCTTCCACGATAAGCATGCGTTGCTCGGCGCAATTATCGTTCGTTTCGTCGTCGAGACGTTTCTCCACATGCGGCAACATGGGCGTGTTGGTGTGCTTTTGAGCGTTGGCCGTGGGCTTGCACACGTTTCTTATGGGCAGCGTTATGGTGAAAGTAGCCCCTCGTCCAGGCGCACTTCCCACCACGATTTGCCCGTCTAGCGCGTCTATTATCTGCCTAACCAAGGCCAATCCCACGCCAGTTCCGTTCTTCGATGCACCATTGCTGGCCCTATAAAAAGGCTCGAAGAGATGCGCTACGGCCTCAGGAGCAATGCCCGCGCCCGTATCTTTCACCCTAATGACGACGTTTGCTCCCTCGCGTGCCACCGCTACGCTCACCTTTCCGTATGGGGGCGTGAACTTAAACGCGTTAGACAGCAGGTTGTTCATCACCTTATTAATATACTCTGGCACGAAGTCGGTAACGATACGCTCGTTACCAGAGAAGTTTAATTCCACGTTTTGAGACACCGCGAAGTCGCGATAACTCTCCACAACCATGTTTACATGCGCCGTTATGTCGGCGTTTTCCCAGTCGGGATTGCCCACGGCCGACTTCACTCTGGCGATGTCTAGCAGCTGATTAATGAGCGTAAGCAAGCTGTTTCCTTGCCTTTCGATGGTCGTTGCCTTATGTTTGGCCTCGTCGGTAAGGCTTTCATCTTGGTTCAACTCGTGGCTTAGACCCAGTATTAGGGTTAAAGGCGTTCGCAATTCGTGGGTGATGTTGGTGTAGAAGTTCTCTCGCAACTGGCTCACCTGTTTGAGTAAGGCGTGGTTATGCTGCCTAATGCGGCCCACATATACCAATGCGGCCACTACCAACAGCAACAACGTAACCACCACAATGGCGGCAATGGCCACAATGCGCTTTTCTTTTTGCTCGTGTTGCGCTTGCAATGTAAGCTCTTCGTTCTTGTACTTGGCGTTGCTTTGACTCACTGCCTGCTCCATATCGTGCTGGTAAATAGAGTCTTTCAACGCCACATAGCGTTGCAAATGCTGTGCGGCCAGGGTGGGATTGCTGGCTTTTAAGGCATTGAAAGCGCCCATCTGCGCCCTGCTTAGGTTATAAAGGTCGTTGTGTTGTTCAAAGATTTCGATTGCTTTTTCAAAGCATTGCTGCGCCGATGCGTACTCGCCGCGGCGGTTAAGCAGTTCGCCCTTTTGGTTCATACAAATGCCCAACGACTGCTTATTGCCTGCTTTTTCAAGTATAGGGATGGCTCTTTCCACAGTTCTTTCAGCCTCAACGTAGCGTTCCATGTCCATTAAGGCGGTCGCCATCTGCGAAAGTCTGATGCCCGTCTTCGCTACATTGCCGCGTTGCTCGTCTATTTGGTAGGCTTTTACGGCATGTTCAAGGGCCAACTGCTCTTTTTTCATGGCGTGATAAATTTCTGATGCCATGCCATATTGTATGGCCATGCGGTTAGAATCGTTGGCCGCGGTGCTCAATGCAATGGCCTCTAAGATGTATCGTTCGCCCTCTTCGGGCTGCTTGGCCACCAGACTAATGCCTGCAAGCGTGTTTAAAGAGCTGCTTATGCGACTTTTATCGCCCGTCTCGCGGTCCAGTTCAAGGCTTTTTCGGGCATGCGCAATGGCGCGAACAAGGTCTGATTGGCGGAATAACAATTGTGCGGCAAGCTGTTCGCAGTCGCTTATGAGCAACAAGTCGTTGGTTTTGTAAGTAAGGGGAAGGGCTTTTCGGGCGTAGTTCAAGGCCGTAGCGTAGTCTTGTTTGTCCCAAAAATACTCGGCAGCGTGATACAATACCATCGCGTCCACCTCGTCTTTTGGGGTGTCGTTGGCCACTTTAATAAGCGAATCGGTTACTTCTTCGGCATACAGCAGCCCGAAAATGCGGTTGGCGACGGCCGTTTTTTCGGCTCCATTTTGCTCTTCGTATGTTTCAAGTAGGCGCAACAAACGCCCGTCGGTTTTGGGTTCGGGATTCTTTTCAGCAGCATTCTGGCCGGTTGAGGGAAAGTCGGGCAGGTCGGTTGGCTGTTTGTTGGCGCATGCGTTCAACAATCCAGCCAGCAAAACCAGTGCGGCCACAAAGCGCAAGGCCACGTATTGTAGGGTTTGTTTAGGCGAGTAATGGTTGCAGTCCATAGGTTCGAGGTGTTGTAAGCTGCGTGCGGCACACGCTCGCTGTTTGTTTCGTATTGCAAACTTACATAAAAATCCCGAAATATACACCATAATATATTAAGAGATTGTGCTTTTGTTTAAGGCGGAATTAAAAAATCCACGCTGGCATGCCATCATACTTTAAGCGAAGAATGCCCTCAACCAGTCGGACAAGTAGAACAAATACGACCGCCCTAAAAGTAGAACAGGGTACCCAAATCGAACAATTTGAACCGCCCTAAAAAAGAAAAGCCGATGAAGTTGGCCGAAACTATCAGAGCAATCTGAAAGTTCCGACCAACCTAACCGGCCCTATTTATCTCATGCAAGCGAGCTTTATTTGCCCGTTTCTAGCATCTTTGCCACCTTTTCTAGCTGCTCGCCCATGCCAATTGTATAGCCTTGCGAACAGAACACAACACGATTGAAGGTGTCTGCCACAATGAAAACCGGCATCTGCGAGGGGTTAGCCAGTTTCATAGCATTGGCTACTTGCTGCCTAATCTTGCCGTCGGCATCTACGCCCAGAATGATGTTGGTAGGTAATGTGCCGAAGTTCTCGTCCTTGAAACGCTGTAAATCGGCATCGTTGGGGAAGAGTAACACGAAAGGACGGCCCCATTCGTCGAGCGTGGCGCGTGCTTTTGCCAAGTCGCGTAGGGCGTGATTGGTGGGTTCTTCGCCAATACCCAGCAGGGCAAGCGTGAAATATCCGCGACCCGTTTGCGACAAGATGCTTACCTCTTGACCATCTTTGAGGAAACGCGACTCGCTATCGAAGTTGCCCAACACATTGAGTTGACCCGACGGACGGCGCATGATGAGTGGCACTTCGGTGGTTTTGCCGGCAGCTACGTTGAAGAAACGCTGCGTGGCCAACACGCCGCCATTGGCCAAGCGCGTACCGGAAACAAGCAGATAAGTGCCTGCATCCAGGTCGTAACCGCGCTCAAAGGTGTTTGCCCAGGTTGTTCCCTCGTTGGCATTTCCGTCTCCTTCCTCGAAGTTCAGCAGCTGCGCCTGTCCGTTTACAATCTTACTCAGGGTGAAGTGGCTGTAATACTTGGGGTCGGCAGGCAGCAATGGCGCAGCCGAATACGTTAGTTTAAGCTTACCTGTGGGCGTGGCTTGGCTTTGTGCGTTATCAAAATTCACGTCTACCCATGCGTCGTCGCGCTTGTATTGCACCTTACCCGTAACCGCATCCTTGCGCGACTCGATGCCCAGGCTACGCGCCATGCTCACAAAGAAGATGTCGCGCGAGCGTGTATCGGTAAGTCTTGAACGCCAAACGCCCATAGGTGTTTGCGCAATGCGCAGGGCCTTGGTGTCGGGATTGAGCCTGATGTTGTGCTTAGTCCATTCCACTAGGATTGTGGGATTGGCGCGCATGCTGTCGGCTAAGGCCGTGTTGAAGGCCTGTTGGAATGCTTGTTTAAAGGGTGCGATAATCATTTCGTCTTCCACACGCGGCGACAATTGGTTGCTTTCAGCCCCAAAATGGTCTTCAAGAATTTCGAGTGGCATGTCGTGCAAGTCTTTATCGGGCAGTGTTTCCAGCAGTGCCAACGCGCGATCCAGACGGTCTGAGTGACTGCTGACAAACTGATGGATGGTTTGCCAGTTGCCACGCGCACGCTTTAAGAAGTCGCCTATGCGCCCGTCTTTCTTGGGTTTGTAGAATGTAGCCTCGTAAGCGTGGCGTATACTGTCTTCTTTTGCCAACCTCAGCTTGTTGGCTACGGCCTCATCGAACGTTACCTCGGGTAGCGTGGCACTTTCAACGGGCGGTACGATATTAACCGAATCGAGTGCGCCCACCGTCATCTTTGCATCCGAACGTGCACTGCGGTTAAGGCGGATGGTAACGGCCTTGTCCTTTCCGAACGATGCCTTGGCAAAGCCGTACGCCCCATTTTTAGAGGCCCACACCAGCATATCGCCCACGCCAGCGGTGAGGAACGTTCGCCCACGCGTGTCGGTAAACTTGTTCACAGCCGTGTAATACTCGGCGTAATTGTATATCTTAAATTCCACTTTGGCCTTATCAACGGCTTTTCCTGCGGCATCCACCACGGTAAAGTCTACGCGGGCCGTGGGTGCATAGTTGCCAATGAGGTTTATTTCGGTATAGTTACTGGTTCGCAACATCACCTCTTCGGGGCCTCGATAGTTGCCGAAGGCCTTTGTGTGCATAAGCATGGCGCGCGATGCAGGCAGGTTAAACCAGCCCAAGTCGAGCACAGGTTCGGGTTCGCAGGCCCCTAGGAAGTGCCATTTGCCGTCGGCCCATGCCTCCACCCACGCGTGGTTGTCGTCGGTATGCGCCCAACGTGGCGTGTACACCTGCCTAGCGGGGATGCCCAACGTACGCAATACGGCCACCGTAAACGTGCTTTCTTCGCCACAACGCCCAATAGCGGTCTTCATACAGGCCAAAGGAGCCAAGGTGCGTGCGTTAGATGGCTGGTAGGTTACATGCTCATGGCACCAGTGGTTCAGTTCCAGCACGGCCTCGGTCATGCTCAAACCCTCTACGCGTTTTTTCAGTTCGTCGTACAAAACCATGCGTGTGTTGTCCAAGTTCTCGTTGTTCACACGTATGGGAAGTACGAAATGGCGGAACAACAGTTCGGGAACATCTCGCCCCCACGGCATTTCGTCGCGCGCCTTGAACGTGGCCTTCACGTTGTCCAGGTAGAAACTGGTGGTGTAATCGGTGACATCGGCCAGGGGCATGTAGGCATATAGAAACTCCAACGCCTCTTGTTCGGCCGCCGAAGGCACGGTTTGGGTTGCAGTGAAGAAGTTCTTGCCCACCAACTGCATTTTCTCGGTGAAATCTTTATGCACTTGTGCACGGTACTTATCATCGGAAATGAAATGGTAAAATCCTGCCTGGGCAACGTTACATGCGGCCAAGGCGACAAAGAGCGATAGCAATAGCTTTCTCATGTTGATAGTAATGGTTTTGTTGATGTAAGATAAGGGGTTGTGGTATTATGGTATGCATGGGTCATCTTGTTGTAGTTTTTGCCGTGTCTGCATGGCTAAAAGATGGCTTGCGCATTTCGTTTCTCAGAGGTTTTTATGCCCCGCCGTACCGCATGGCTGGCATGTCGGCTGGCGACGGGGCACGAGTGTAATTAACAAACAAACTATTAATATGGGAAAAAGAGTTTCTTCGTATGTCCAAAGGCCTGCTCGTGCGCCTGCATCCCGTTCGGTTCTCGTTTCTATCAGCTGGGCAAAGCAGCCACATGGCTTGCGCCGCATGTGGGTTTCGTATTGCCCGCGCACCTTGTTTGGGGCTTTGGCGGTATGTTTTTGGGAAGCTACTCGTTCTCCGTTTCGCTGCGCAGTTCCTTTATCGTGTGACTAACGCGGCGTGCTGTGGTAACTTCTCGATACGCCTCATCGGTGTCTTTTCCGCCCATACGCACGTTTCCGCCCATGTATTGGCACGTCGACAGCACCGATTCGCGTGCAGAAAAGTGGAATTGCGTAACGTTCGTTTCCACGTGTATCTTGAAGATGTTGCGTTCGTTAACGCCACATCCGGCCATGACGGCGATGTTTTTGCCTGCCCGTTTATGCAGTTTGTAAAGCAGGGGGATGCCTTTTTCGGCCGTTTTCTGTTGCCCGGAGGTCAGCACCCGGTTAAATCCCAGCTGTTCGAGTTGGTCTAAGGCGTCGAGCGGATTGCGACATCTGTCGAAAGCGCGATGGAAAGTAGCCGCCATTTGCCCCACATGTGCCATGAGTTTGGCGTTTTTGTCGATGTCGATATCCCCTTCTGGGGTTAAACATCCAAACACCACGCCGTCTACCCCCGCCTCCCTACATGCGTCGATATCGGCGGCCATGATGTCCATTTCTAGGTCCGAGTAGGTAAAGTCGCCCCCTCTCGGCCTAATGATGACATGCAATTTGGTGGTATTAAGCAGTCGGCGCGCCGTTATGATGTCGCCATACGACGGCGTTGTGCCGCCTTCGGGTATGCCCGCGCAAAGTTCCACCCTGTCGGCCCCACCTTCTTGGGCCGCCAAACAGCTTTCCACACTGTTTGCGCATATCTCGAATTCAAAGTTGTTGCTCGTTTCGTTCATACAATATCTGTACTGTTTGGTTAAATAGATTGCCGCCCCGGCGCGTGTTGTTGTGCCTTTTTATAGCACAATCTTCGCCTTAATAGGCAGGCCATTGTGTTGCGTGCTTGTTGCCATTATCCGTAGAAAATTTGTCTTCTGCGTTGTTCATTGTTTCCGCATGGCGTGTGCTATGTGCATCGCTCATGGCAAAGATACGAAATAAGCGGCAATAAAACAGCTGTTTCTTTAATATTTAATGTAAATTAAAACAACACATTTACGCGCTTTTGAGTTTTGTAACAAGTTTAAAGAAAGACTTTGTTAGAATGTCGGATTTACATTCCAAATTTGCTTATTGGCTAATAGAAGTTAGCAAGTAGAAAATGTATGCTTTTCGGTAAGGGCTTGAACAGGATGTTTAAGCCTGCCAAATGTTCACTGCGAAGTTGTGTTGACTTTTAGCTTTTCTACAAATTGGGCGGTGTCTATGCCTTTGCGCCGTAAAATAAAGATACCCCCCGCTGATGCACGAAGTGCCTGGCCAGGATAGGATGAAATCTGAAATTCGGCTCCATCTGTCTGTGTCAAAACGTGGCTATAACTTAAAAAGAGTATGGGCGGAAGTTATTCAACGCAGTCTCCACAAGTAGAAAACCGCTTGTCGATGGCCTATTACGTCTGCGTTTCCACGATGTTGATGCCGTTGTATGTGAGCAACATGCCCTGCAACCGCTCGTTCTGGCCGTTGCAAGCCTATATGTTTTCTGTGGCGTTGCCCACTCGCGCGTGTTTACTTTCGAGTTTGCATTGTCTAGTTTTTAGCAATAAATTTAACATTATGAGTGCCTTTTTATCCACCAATCGCTCACCTTGCCGCAAAAAATCGATTCTCGCGGAGGTTTGTTTTGTAAAACGGGGTTAGCATGTGGATGCAGCAAAATGAATATTTATTTAAAGATGTTGCCATTTGCACCAACTTTTGGGCCATTTATAGCATAATATAGTGCATTTAGGTGCAAAATAGCGTGCGTTTTGGTGCTAATTACACTGCGTTTTGGTGCTAAATGCAATGCGTTTTGGTGCAAAACGCAAGGTAAAATGGTGCAAAATGCAGTGCAAAATGCTGCAAAACGTAGGGCAAAAAGCATAAATATCCGCTGTAATTGTATAAACAAAACCTTTAAGAACCATGAAAAACTGGGCCAAAAAGGGCGAAATGGTCGTTAAAAAGTGGGGTTTTGGGGTCTAAAAGTGGTTTTTGGGGCTGCAAAAATCATGGGTTGGCAACCAAACTAGAAAGGTAAAATGGTACAAAATGCAGGTGGTTTTCTTAAAAAGAGACAAGTTAGAAGGCGTGAAAGGGCGGAAAAAGTGGCTTTTTACCTACTTTTTAACCAATAATCTCGCTAGAACAGAGCGGAAATTAGAACCACATTGTAAAATAAAAGATAAGGATTTAAGATTTTGAGTTGGTGAGCTTTTGAGTTTTTGAGTTTGTAAGTTGGTGGGTCTTTTTTTAGTTTGTAAGTTTGTGAGTTGATGTGTTAGGGAGTTGTTGGTTTTTCGTAAGTTTATAAGCCAATGAGTTGATTACAACTAGTTCAACTAGGCATCCTAGATTAACTAGAACAAAAAGAATATCTAGAACAACAAGAATACCTAAAACAACTAGGCATTCTAGAATATCTAAAACAGCTACAATATCTAGAACAGCTACCCCCACATCCCCACCAACGAAGTAGAAACAGCCCACTAACTGGGAAACTTTGGCCAAGCAAACAAAAAAGTAAGGCAACATGATGGTGCTTTCTAGGTTTATCATTAAATTTGCAGTATAACGCAAAGGCCCACACCACCACTCAGTATGAACCCAAAACTCACAACATTCGCCCTCCCTTTGCTTGCCCTTTTAGCCCTGTTGCTATCGGCTTGCAGTGCAAAGAAGAGTTATTTTATAGGCGTTTCGCAGTGCAGCGAGGACTCGTGGCGAACGAAAATGAATAGCGAGATAAGGCGCGAGTCTTACCTCTACGACAACGTGCGCGTGGAGTTTGCATCGGCCAAAGACGATAACCGCGTGCAGATTGCGCAGATTGAGCGTTTCATTGAACAAGGCGCCGACCTCATTATCGTGTCGCCCAACGAGGCAAAGGCCCTTACGCCCGTCATCAACAAGGCCTTCGACCGCGGTGTTCGCGTGGTGCTGGTCGACAGGAAGAGTGCATCAGACAAGTACACGGCCTTTATCGGGGCCGACAATGTGGCCATCGGACGAGCCGTGGGGCGCTTTGTTGGCGAACATCTTGGCGGAAAAGGGCGCGTAATGGAGTTGCAAGGACTTCGCGGCTCGTCGCCCGCGATGGAACGCGACAGTGGTTTTCGCGAGGCCCTGGCACACTATCCGCAAATAAAAGTGGTGGCCAACGCCTACGCCGATTGGTTTGCACAGAAGGCCGAAAGCGAGGCCGAACGCATGTTTAAAGACGTGGGAGGAGCCGATTTGGTGTTTGCACAGTGCGACCGAATGGGCATTGGGGCACACCAAGCCACCCAAAAACTGGGCATAAAGGGCGTAAAGATTGTGGGCGTTGATGCTTTGCCCACCCCTGGCGACGGCATCGAGGCTGTGAAAAACGGAACTTTCTTGGCCACATTCGTATATCCCACGCATGGCGACGAGGTGCTAAAACTGGCCATGAACATATTGGAAGGTCGCCCCTTTCAGCGCGAAACCATCCTGAAAACGGGCGTGATAGACGCCAACAACGCCGAAAGAGCCTTGCAACAATGGGCCGAACTAACCCTGCTCGACAACAAGATGCAACGCCTAAACCACCGCATAGACGAGAGTTTGGCGCAATATAGCAACCAGAAAACCATCCTCGTGTTGGGCATTTTGTTGGTTTTCATCCTCATGGTTTTCGCTTTCTTCGTGCTCAAAGCCTATTTCGCGAAAGTGAAACTCAACGAACAGTTGGAAGAAAAGAACCGCGAAATAGAGGCTGCCACGCAAGCCAAGCTGATGTTTTTCACCAACGTAAGCCACGAATTGCGCACGCCTTTAACTCTCATCGAAACGCCAGTGGAACAACTTTTGGCCGAAAATCAACTGTCGAAGGTGCAACGCAGGCTGCTCGAAGTGGCACACCGAAACGTGCGAACGTTGCTGAAACTCATCAACCAAATACTGGATTTCAGGAAAGTGGAGGGCGGAAAGATGACCTTACAGCTGGCCGAAACCAACCTTGCCGCACTGGTTGGCAACGTTGTTAGCGAGTTTGTGGTAGCTGCCGAGCACAAGCGCATTAGGCTTTCTTGCCGTCTGCCCGAACACATAAGCGCCACAATAGATGCAGGAAAGGTGGAAAGAGTGGTGAGCAACATCCTGTCAAACGCCGTGAAGTTTACGCCGGCAGCGGGCGAAATCAACGTAGAACTAGCCGCAGACACGCCACAAGGCACGGCCACGCTAAGCATAACCAACACGGGCAAGGGCATTGCCGAGAGCGATTTGCCCCACATCTTCGACCGATTTTACCAACCGCAGCACAGCGAAGGCGGCACGGGCATTGGCTTAGCCTTGGCAAAAGCCTTCGTAGACATGCACGGCGGACACATCAGCGTTAGCAGTAAGGCCGAAGGTCCAACGGTGTTTACCGTGCACTTGCCGCTGAATGTGCAGGCCGAAACGCCGACTCCGTCGGCCGAACCGTCGCCAATTGCTGAGTCACAAGCTTTTATCTTGCCCGCAACGCACACCACAACAAAGGCCGAGGCTCCGCAGTTGCAAAGCATTTTCGAAGAAAACATCGACCCAAGTCGGCCTACCATCCTCTTCGCCGACGACAACGACGACGTTTGCCAAATGGCACGCACGCTGCTCGAAACGCATTATCGCGTGCTTACTGCACCCAACGGCGTAGTGGCTTTGCAGATGGCGGAACTGAATATCCCCGACTTGGTGGTGAGCGACGTGATGATGCCGCAGATGGATGGCCTTGAATTGTGTAGCCGACTGAAACAAACCACGGCCACAAGTCACATCCCCGTGATACTGCTCACAGCGCGAACACTCGACGAACAGCGCATCGCCGGCTACGAACATGGTGCAGATGCCTACATCACCAAGCCTTTTAGTGCGCCCTTGTTGTTGGCGCGCATCCACAACTTGCTACAAAGTCGTAAGCAACTAAAACAGGTTTTTGCGGGCGCAGACGAACTGGCGAAGGAGGAGATAAGCACACCCGACAAGGAGTTTGTGAGCAAAATACGCAACGAAATACACCGTAACATCAGCGATAACGACTTTGGCGTGGAGCAATTGGGTGCAGCGGTAGACCTTAGTAGGGTGCAACTTTATCGCAAGGTGAAGGCGTTAACGGGGCTTAGTCCTGTGGAACTTATTCGTGCCACGCGCGTAAATCGTGCACGTAAGCTGATAGAGGGCGGTGCAACATCGGTATCCGAGGTGGCTTACCAAGTGGGGTTCACCTCGCCATCTTATTTCACCAAGTGTTTTAAAGACCAATTCGGCGTTAGTCCTATGGAACTGCTTAAATAGTTAAAGGTGAAAAAGTGAAAGGGTGAAAAGGTGAAAGAGTGAAAGGGTGAAAAGGTGAAAAAATGGCTAACGCCCTTTAAAGGTGAAAGGGTGAAAGGGTGAAAAGGTGAAAAGATGGCTAACGCCACCTCTACATTTGGCTTAACTCCCTAACTCCTTAAAGGTGAAAAGGTGAAAAGGTGAAAAGGAGAAAAAATGGCTAACGCCCCTTAAAGGTGTCTTGCAGTTTTTAGATTTCTAGTCCAGTCTAGCTCTCGGACAAGTCTGACCTGTCTGACCTGTCTGACTTGCCCTATTAGCCTAACGCAACCTATACATTTGGCTTAACTCCCTAACTCCTTTACCACTTACTACTTTTACTACCTACTACTTTTACTACCTACTTATAGGTATATTTAACTTTCGTTAACCGCACTTCGGACACATTTGTTACCCTTTACTAGGTATTTCTCCATGTACCTTTGCACGCAAAACAATAAATATTAAACGTACAAAAACTGCATGATGGAGAATAAAATGTTTTGTTTCCAATGCCAGGAAACAGCCAAAGGAACGGGTTGTACCGTTAAGGGCGTATGCGGAAAAGAGGCCTCAACCTCTAATTATCAAGACCTACTACTGGGCGTGGTGCGCGGTGTTGCTACTATTGACCGAGCCATTCGCAAGGCTGGCGTGGAGAGTGTTGCAGGCGTTGACACCTATTTCGTAGACGCATTGTTCGCTTGTATCACCAATGCCAACTTCGACGATGCCAGCATCCTCAAACGAGTAGACAAAGGTATCGCCATGAAAAAGCAGCTGTTGGCCATCGCCAAAGAGCATAATGTGGAGCTGCCTGCCTATCACGAGATACTGTGGGGCGGCGAAAAGTCCGACTACGAGGCACAAAGTCGCAAGGAAAGTGTGCTGCGCAACGAGAATGAAGACTTGCGCTCGCTGAAAGAACTCACCGTGCTGGGCCTCAAAGGTATGGCCGCCTACTACGAACATGCTTCGCGATTGGGTTATACCGACACCACCATTACCGACTTTATGGGCGATGCACTGGCCATTATCGCTAACCCCGACGCCCCCATGGACCAGCTTTTGAACTGCGTTCTCGACACAGGCAAGTGGGGTGTAAACGCAATGGCCCTGCTAGATAAAGCCAACTCCACATCGTATGGCCACCCCGTTATAACCAAAGTGAACATCGGCGTGGGCAAAAACCCAGGCATTTTGATTTCGGGACACGACCTGCACGACATCGAAGACCTGCTGAAACAAACCGAAGGAACGGGCGTTGACGTGTACACCCACGGCGAAATGCTGCCCGCACACTATTATCCCGAACTGAAAAAGTACAAGCATCTGGTTGGAAACTACGGCAACGCGTGGTGGAAACAGAAAGAAGAATTCAGCACATTCAACGGTCCTATCGTGTTTACCACCAACTGTATCGTGCCGCCTTCGCCAAAAGCCAACTACAAAGACCGCGTGTTTACGATGAACTCAACTGGTTTCCCCGGTTGGAAACACATCGAAGAAGATGCCAACGGACATAAAGACTTTTCGGAAGTAATTGCCATTGCCAAGACCTGCGAGCCACCAACGGAGATTGAAACGGGTGAGATTGTAGGCGGTTTTGCCCACAATCAGGTGTTTGCACTGGCCGATAAGATTGTAGAAGCCGTGAAAAGCGGTGCCATTCGCAAGTTTGTCGTGATGGGCGGATGTGACGGCCGCATGCGCAGTCGCGACTATTACACGGAGTTTGCCAAGCAGTTGCCCCACGATGTGGTTATTCTCACCTCGGGTTGTGCCAAGTTTAAGTACAACAAGCTTAACCTCGGCGACATCAATGGCATCCCCCGCGTGCTCGATGCAGGCCAATGCAACGACTCGTACACTTGGGCTGTGGTGGCCTTGAAGTTGAAAGAGATATTCGGTGCGGCCGACATCAACGACCTGCCGCTAGCCTTCAACATCGCTTGGTACGAGCAAAAGGCGGTTATCGTGCTGCTCGCCCTGCTGTCGTTGGGCATCAAGAACATCCACATCGGCCCCACGCTGCCCGCCTTTGTTTCGCCTGGCGTGCTGAAAGTGCTGGTTGAACAGTTCGGACTTGGCGGCATAACCACCGTTGAAGAAGACCTGAAACGAATGATTGGATAAGGCATAGTGCCTGCCTATAATAAAGAAATCGGCCTAACCGTGCCTGCTTTACAGGGGCGGTTAGGCCGTTTTTTAATTGGTAGAAAAGCTAAATACTGGGCTATATATACTGCCAAAGAAATCTAGTTTACCTAGGAGAATTGGGCATGCAAGGGCTGTGTACCTAAGGCTCTCCCATCTTCTCCATCGGTTTTTATCAGTCTCTTTGGGCTCATTGCTATCTGCCCTGCCCAACAACCTTCGCCACTTCTTCTTCCAAATACGCCATCGTGTCTTTGGGTTCTACGCGTTTCACCACCTTTCCATTGCGGTCGACGATAAACTTGGTGAAGTTCCATTGAATGTCGTACTCCGCATTCATGGGCACATCCTTTGGCAAACGCTCAAACTCGGCGCGCTGTGTGGAGTCGCTCATCAGGTAACCAAAGAAAGGTTGCTGGCGTTTGAGGTAACGATAAAGCGGAATGGCCTGCTTGCCATTCACGTCGATCTTGGCAAATTGCGGAAAAGTTACGCCGTAATTGGCCTCGCAAAACTGGCGTATCTCTTTGTTCGTACCAGGCGCTTGACCTTTAAACTGGTTGCAAGGAAAGCCTAAAACCACCAATCCTTTATCGCGATACTTGTCGTAAAGCTCTTGCAAGGGTTTGAATTGAGGCGTAAGTCCGCACTGCGTGGCCGTGTTAACGATGAGCAACACCTTACCACGATACTTTGATAACGACACCATTCGGCCGTTTTCATCCTTTACCTTAAAGTCATAAACATTCTTTTGCGCCATGCCCGAGAAGGCAAAAAGGGCGAAAAGAGCAAAGGTTAAGGTTCTGAGAAAATAGAGTTTTGAGTACATATATAATTAATAAAAAGCCTCACCCCCAGCCCAACCGGCCTCACTACAACTCCAAACCGGCCTCACTACAACTCCCCAACCGGCCTCACCCCCAACCCCTCTCCAAGGGGAGAGGGGATGAAATGCCTTGTTGGAGCATGGCTGTTATGCTTGTTTGTTCTTGTAATTGCCTTACATCCTTTATTATTCCCCTTGTTGGGGCGTGGCTGTTATGCTTGTTTGTTCTTGTAATTGCCTTGCATCCTTTACTATTCCCCCTTGTTGGAGCTTTACATATTGTATTATTTAGCTTTGTTGTAGCCTTACATATTACTCCCCTCTCCCCTTGGAGAGGGGTTGGGGGT
>NZ_KV815124.1:77364-79435 GCF_001814145.1 Prevotella sp. HMSC073D09
CCCCTTGGAGAGGGGTTGGGGGTGAGGCCAGTAGGGGCAGATGTGAGGCCAGTAGGGGGCAGATGTGAGGCCGATAGAGCTGGGAATGAGGGTTAAATAAAAAACAGGGGCGACCCAATACAGGCCGCCCCATCTTATCTGTTACGCTTCCAAAAGCCTTAGGCGCGATGCCATATCAGCATCTATCACCAGTCATTTGGCAAGCATTGGCATTGCGCGCATGCTTATTGCTTCTTCAGCCTTTCGTAGCCATAGCGTGCAGAGCAGCACAATTGTTCCTCGATACGGATAAGTTGGTTGTACTTAGCCATACGGTCGGTGCGGCTCAACGAACCAGTCTTAATCTGGCCAGAGTTGGTAGCAACGGCGATGTCGGCAATAGTTGTGTCCTCTGTTTCGCCCGAACGGTGCGAAGTAACGGTGGTGTAACCAGCGCGGTGAGCCATTTCGATAGCCTCAAGCGTTTCGGTGAGCGAGCCAATTTGGTTAACCTTAATAAGGATAGAGTTGGCAGCACCCATCTTGATACCCTTCTCCAAGAACTTCACGTTGGTAACAAAGAGGTCGTCGCCAACCAACTGGCAGCGGTCGCCGATAGCCTCTGTAAGCTTAACCCAGTTGTCCCAGTCGTTCTCATCCAAACCATCTTCGATAGAGTCGATAGGATATTTGGTGATCAGTTCTTCGAGATACTTGATTTGTTCGGCAGCGGTAAGCTTCTTTCCGTTAGGATCTTTGGGCATGCCGTTTTTGAGTTGACGATAGTCGTAGTACCATTCGCCATTCTCTTGTACAGCAAATTCAGATGCGGCACAGTCCATAGCAATCTTCACATCCTTGCCAGGTTCGTAGCCAGCATCCTTAATAGACTTCATGATGGTGTCCAAAGCGTCTTCGATACCGTCGAACTTAGGAGCGAAACCACCCTCGTCGCCAACAGCGGTAGACAATCCGCGAGCCTTCAAGTTCTTAGCCAAAGCGTGGAACACCTCAGCACCCATGCGGATAGCCTCACGTTCGCAAGATGCACCTACGGGGCGAATCATGAACTCTTGGAAAGCGATGGGGGCGTCAGAGTGTGCGCCACCGTTGATGATGTTCATCATCGGAACGGGCAAAACGTATGTGTTTGTGCCGCCGATGTAGCGGTAAAGGGGCATACCGAAAGCCTTAGCAGCGGTGTGTGCAACAGCCAACGAAACGCCAAGGATGGCGTTGGCACCCAACTTGCTCTTTGTGGGCGTGCCGTCTAGTTCGAGCATCTTGTAGTCGATTTTGCGTTGTTGGCAAACCGACATGCCTTTAAGGGCAGGAGCGATAACGTTGTTTACGTTCTCTACGGCTTTGAGAACACCCTTACCCGAGTAGCGTTTCTTGTCGCCGTCGCGCAGTTCCAGGGCCTCGTTTTCGCCTGTTGATGCGCCAGAGGGTACACTTGCGCGGCCTACCACGCCGTTACACAATGTCACTTCCACCTCTACGGTAGGGTTACCTCTTGAATCGAGGATTTCTCTCGCATGAACTTTTTCAATTACCATAATTTGTTCTTATTTAATTAAATAAAAAAATGTCCGTATTAAACTCTTGCAAAGTTAATAAATATCTCTGGAAAAACAGATGAAAAACAAATAAATACGCTCCGTTGGGATAAGTTAACTTATTGCAGAGTAAAGGCTATTTGAAATGTATGAAGTGCAATAAACGCAAACAACTGCCTTTAAGCAACGAACAATAGCACCACAAGGAGACGATACAAGCCACCTTGTAGTGACGTTACGAGCAGCTTGTACAGGCACTGTGTAAGGCAGGATGCAAAATTGAAATGGACTTGTAGTGACGTTACAAGCTGCTTGTACATACACTATCAGATGCTTGTATTGCCTGTACAAGCAGCATCGCACCAGTGTGCCACTAACACTTTGCTGACCGAAACGTTTCCACAAACCGAACCTTTTAAATACAAAAGGAGGGGAGAAACGTCATTCGTGGAAGGCAAAATACCTTGCCACGCCTTATTCATGAACACATTCGCACGCATACTTAGGGTAATTCAGTTAATTCCCTCTTAGGA
>NZ_KV815125.1:0-9279 GCF_001814145.1 Prevotella sp. HMSC073D09
ATCGGAAAAAGACGGCGAATATTGGATGCTTACGATTGAATGGGTTGTCATGGTTTAAGTTTTGGTAGGTTCGAAATAGCAATGAACATCGTTCTTGGTTGATATATGAGGCAAACGCCGTTATAAGATTTATACTTAAAAGACGACAAAGTTCGAGATGATAAGCTGGGATGCCTACGGGTTTACTGGTTAATGATTTAATAAGCGTTTAGCTCAGTAAGCTAGTGGGGCTTGTTTATCTTGTAGTACTAGGGATTCTAGGAATATTAGAGATTATAGGAACACTAGGGATTCTAGGGATTCTAGAAATACTAATGGCTCTAGGAACACTAGGTATTCGTAGGAATTCTAGGAATACTAAAGGTTCTAGGAACACTAGTTTACCTAGCTATACTAGCCCAACTCGTTCATCAGCAGGTGCAACCATTAACACCCAATTTAGTTAACAGCATAATAGGCGCAGCCATTTTTTCACCTTTTCACCTTTTCACCCCTTCACCTTTTCACCCTTTCCCCTTTCCACCCTTTCACCTTTCCACCTTTCCACCTTTCCACCTTTCCACCTTTATAAGCTCTTTTACCCTTTCACCTTTTCACTTTTTCACCCTTTCACCTTTCCACCTTTTCACCTTTATAAGCCATTCTTTCCCCATCAAACATCAACTTCCAATCCCTCTTGGCCTAAGATTGTGTTTGGAAAGATGGCCCTAGCCTCGGCTAGCAAGACTTCTTCGGCCTCGTATCGGGCGCTGTAATGCCCCAAAACAAGCTTGCCCACACCTGCATCGCGTGCCACCTTAGCCGCCTCTTCGGCCGTGCTGTGGTAGTAAAGTCGTGCCCGCGAGGCCATCGAACTATCGTAAGTGGCCTCGTGATAAAGGGTGTTCACGCCTTGCACAGCCTTATGTAGCTGTGGCATGTAGCGCGTATCGCTGCAATAGGCGTATGCGCGGGCTGGGTCGGCGGGCGTAACCAGGCGCGCATTGGGCACGGTACGGCCCTCATCGTCTACCCAATCGGCACCCAACTTGATGTTGTTTATCTGACTAATGGGTATGCGATAGAAGTCTATCATGTCGCGACGGATGTGCGGCAACAACCTCTTCTCGCGGAAAAGAAAGCCACAACAGTCGATGCGATGTTCCAAAGGGATGCTCTCTACGGTAAGGCTCTTGTCTTCGTAAATCACTTGTTGCACCTTAGTGTCTACGGCATGGAACACCACTTCGAACTCGATGCCACTGCAAAAGAAATCTAGTTGCATGCGGAGCATCGGTCCGAGTTCGGCAGGAGCATACACATGCAGGGCCGCCGTACGTCCAAGTAGGCCGAAAGTAGAAATCATACCGATGAGCCCGAAACAGTGGTCGCCATGCAAATGCGAGATGAACACCGCCCCGATTTTAGTGAAACGTATGCGCGAACGGCGCAGTTGAACCTGCGTCCCCTCGCCGCAATCTATCATAAACAGCTTTCCACGGATGTCTACTACCTGCGATGTGGCGTTGTGTTTCAGTGTTGGCAACGCGCTGCCACATCCCAGGATATGCACTTTAAATGGTTCCAAGGGCGTATTACTTTTGTCGCGTGAAGGTGAAGATGCCGTGCGCGTTCTCCAAATAGAGCGAGTCGCCACCCAAGGCGTTCACGGTAAAGGTGTCTTTATTGAGCAAAAGTTGTCCGTTGAACACCTTCCACGATGTCCAAGGGTGTGCCTCTTCCTTCACAGCCGACAGCACCGTGCCGTCTTCCATCAGTTCGAATTGCTTATCAATGCTGCGCCATTTGCCCATCAGGGTGGTAAGATTAAGCACTTGATTGGCCTCGTATTCGCCGTCGGCGTTCTTATATCCCACCACTGCCAGCCTGTCGCCTGCGAGTAATCCGCCCTTAACGGCCGACTCGTCGTCGACATCGAAAAGATAATTAAGTGTGTCGCCCTGTACAGTAACCAATTCCAAGTTGTGCATGGCGGTGTTAACGCCACACACACCATAAACGGTGGTGTCGCCCTTACTTCCTTCTGTGGTTGCAACCGACTGCTTTCCGTCTCCTTTTTTCTTACCATCGCCGCATGCCACTATAAATAAAACGGCCATAACAGCAAACAATATGGTTGATATTCTCTTGTCCATACGCTATATATATTAATGTATTAGTATTTGAGTTCGTGAGTTTATGAGTTATTGAGTTGGTGAGCCTATAAGTTATTGAGTTTATAAGTTGGTGAGTTTATAAGTTGGTGAGTTGTTGAACTGGTGAGTTATTGAGCTTACAAGCTGGTGAATTTATAAGTTCGTGAGCATGTAAGCTGGTGAACACCTACGTTAATAAGCTTGCAGTTTGCAAATTGTATGCGATAAAACTCAAAAACTTAGAAACCTCAAAACTCAGGAACTCAAAAACTCAGGAACCCATCTCTCCCTCTTCCTTCTTAGCCTTATTCCACAGTTCGTCCATCTCTTCGAGCGTCATCTCCGTGAGCGGCTTGCCCTCCTTAATGGAATGCTGCTCCACATAGTTGAACCTTCGAATGAACTTCTGGTTGGTTTTTTCCAACGCGTTGTCGGGATTGAGGTGGTAAAGTCTTGCTGCGTTGATTACGCTAAACAAGAAATCGCCCAGCTCTTGGGTAGACTTCTCCTTGTCTTCGCGTTTCAGTTCGGTTTCCAATTCGTCCAATTCTTCACGCACTTTCGCCCAAACGTCGTTCTTTTCTTTCCAATCGAAACCCACGTTTCGGGCCTTATCCTGTATGCGATAGGCCTTAATGACACTCGGCAGCGCATCAGGCACCCCCGAAAGCACCGTCTCGTTGCCATCCTTCTCTTGCAGCTTTAGCTGTTCCCAGTTCTTCAACACCTGCTCTTCGTTGTCGGCTTGCACGTCGCCATAGATGTGCGGATGCCTGAAAATCAGCTTATCAGCCTCGCGATTGCACACGTCGGCAATGTCGAACTCGCCCTTCTCGCTGGCCAACAGCGCGTAGAATGCGGTGTGCATCAATACGTCGCCCAGTTCTTTGCAAACATTATTCATGTCGTTCTTGGCCAGTGCGTCGCACAGTTCGTATGTTTCTTCTATTGTATTCGGGCGCAGGCTCTCGAAGGTTTGTTTCTTATCCCACGGGCATTTCTCTCTCAAATCGTCCAGCACATCGAGCAATCGCCCAAAGGCCTCCATCTTTTCTTCTTTCGTATGCATACTATAT
Organism: Prevotella sp. HMSC073D09; assembly: GCF_001814145.1. Lineage (NCBI taxonomy): Bacteria > Pseudomonadati > Bacteroidota > Bacteroidia > Bacteroidales > Prevotellaceae > Prevotella > Prevotella sp. HMSC073D09. The sequence continues at coordinate 3,212 of NZ_KV815125.1, forward strand.
GTTTGGTGTTGGCGTACGCCGCGTAGCCCAAAGGCAACATGGCGAATGCCGTTCTGTTGATGCAAAGATAATAAAAAATAAACTGTAACGTTGAATAAAAGTGCCACATTTCGGCATTTCACATTTTATTCGTACTTTTACACCATCAAAAACGCTAAGTAGAAGAATGAATTTTTACAATCGGGAAGAGGCTCGACAACGCATGAACGACTTGGCTGAGCAGGCCGTTCCTTTCCTTTTCATCATAGATTACGACTCTAAACGTGCCGTGGTGGAACCCGAAAACGGGGTGGATGCCAACGAGTTGAAGTATTGTTTCAACGGAAAAGGCAACGCCACACAGACCGCCTACCCCGCCAACAAGGACATCGAATGGGGCATTGAGCCACCCACAGAGGCCGAATATCAGCATGGTTTCAACATCGTTAGAAACGCCATGTTGGCTGGAAACAGCTATCTGGCCAACCTTACTTGCCGCATAGGACTGCGAACCAACCTCTCGTTGCTCGACCTTTACAATGCGGCCGAGGCGCGTTATCGGCTTTGGATGAAAGACAAGCTGGTGTGTTTCTCGCCCGAAACGTTCGTAAAGATTGCGCAGGGAGAAATCAGTTCGTACCCGATGAAAGGCACAGCAGAAGACGTTTCGCCATCGTCGGCCGAACAATTGCTGGCCAACGAGAAGGAGGCTGCCGAGCATGCCACCATCGTAGACCTTATTAGAAACGACCTAAGCATGGTTGCCTACGACGTACATGTGGAGCGTTACCGATACGTGGAGCGGCTGAACACCCACCGCGGACCGCTTTTGCAAACCAGTTCTGAAATAAGGGGGCGACTGATGCCCCACCTCATGCAACGTCCGGGCGACGTTATTTTTTCGCAATTGCCTGCTGGTTCGATAACGGGCGCACCCAAAAAGAAGACCATTGAGATAATTGCCGAGGCCGAAAACTACCACCGCGACTTCTATACAGGCGTGATGGGACGATGGGATAACGGCGAGTTGGATAGCGCGGTGATGATTAGGTTCATCGACCAATGCCACGGAAAGCTATTCTTTAAGGCTGGCGGTGGCATCACGGCCAAGAGCAATTGGAAGGACGAATACCACGAAGTGATTGAAAAAGTGTATGCACCAATTTGTAGAAACCATCAGGATTGAAGGCGGTAAAGCCATGAACCTGCCCTTGCACGAGGCGCGAATGAACGCCACACGTGCGCATTTTGCCCCACATGCCGCCCCCATTAGTCTGCAAAAGTGGCTCGACGATGCGCCAATAAGCGAAGAGCGCATCAAGGCGAGGGTGGTGTACGATGTTGATGGCGTATGCGAAACCACGTTCCAGACATACAAACGGCGCGAAATACAGTGGCTCCGCATGGTGGAAGACAACGACATCAGCTACACATTTAAAAGCGCCGACCGACACGAACTCGACCGACTGCTGGCTCTCCGCGATGGTTGCGACGAGGTGCTTATCGTTAAAAACGGACTGGTTACCGACACATCGTTTACCAACGTGGCCTTTTTCGATGGACATAAGTGGTTCACGCCTGCCCAACCGCTACTAAATGGTACCATGCGCCAATGGCTCTTGCTACATGGCAAGCTAACGGAAACACAGATTACACCCGCCTCTCTTGCCTCGTTCCAACGCATCATGCTCTTCAACGCCATGATTGGCGCACACGAATTGGAACTCCCCACCACACATATTATATAAAGAATAGCGCACCACTTCGTGGCGTTAATCCAATGTTTTTTAGTAAATTTGCACTCTCTACACACTAAGTGAGACTTTATAACAATAACACAGGATATGGAAATAGCAAGTAAGTATGACTCCAGAGAAGTGGAAACCAAATGGTATCAATATTGGCTAGACAACAAACTCTTTGCCAGTAAGCCCGACGGAAGGGTTCCCTACACCGTGGTTATCCCTCCGCCCAACGTAACGGGCGTGCTACACATGGGCCACATGCTTAACAATACGATACAAGACATCCTCGTTCGTCGCGCACGAATGGAGGGGAAGAACGCCTGTTGGGTGCCTGGAACCGACCACGCATCCATCGCTACTGAGGCAAAAGTGGTGGCCAAGCTAGCCGAAAAAGGCGTGAAGAAGACGGATTTAAGCCGCGATGAGTTCCTAAAACACGCGTGGGACTGGACACACGAACACGGCGGCATCATCCTTAAACAGCTTAGACGATTGGGCGCATCGTGCGATTGGGACCGGACTGCATTCACAATGGACGACGAACGCTCGGAAAGTGTCCTCAAAGTGTTCTGCGACCTCTACGAAAAAGGACTGATTTACCGCGGCGTTCGCATGGTTAACTGGGACCCGCAGGCGCAAACAGCACTCTCTGATGAGGAAGTGGTGTACAAAGAAGAGCACTCCAAGCTGTTCTACCTTAAATATATGGTGGTTGAAGAGCCTGGAAAATACGCCGTGGTAGCCACTACACGCCCCGAAACGATTATGGGCGACACCGCCATGTGCATCAATCCGAACGACCCGAAGAACACTTGGCTGAAAGGCAAGCATGTTATCGTGCCGCTGGTGGGCCGCGAAATACCCGTGATTGAAGACGACTACGTGGACATCGAGTTTGGTACGGGATGCTTGAAGGTAACTCCCGCACACGATATTAACGACCATAACCTGGGATTGAAACACGGATTGGACACCATCGACATCTTCAACGACAACGGAACGCTATCCGAGGCGGCCGGTTTGTATGTTGGCATGGACCGCATGGACGTGCGAAAGAAAATCGCCAGCGACCTAGAAGCGGCTGGTTTGATGGAAAAGACCGAGGACTACAACAATAAGGTGGGCTATTCTGAACGTACACACGTGCCCATCGAGCCAAAATTGTCTACCCAATGGTTCCTTAAAATGCAGCATTTTGCCGACTTGGCACTGCAACCTGTTATGGACGACGACATCGCTTTCTATCCGCAGAAGTACAAAAACACCTATCGCCACTGGCTAGAAAACATCAAAGATTGGTGCATTAGCCGTCAGTTGTGGTGGGGACATCGCATTCCGGCCTACTATTTCACGGCAAACGGAAAGCGCGAATGTGTTGTGGCACTCACTGCCGAAGAGGCGTTAGCAAAGGCCAAAGCCGTATGTGGCACCCTCACCGCTGCCGATTTGGAGCAAGATGAGGACTGTCTTGACACATGGTTCTCGTCGTGGCTGTGGCCCATCTCGGTGTTCAACGGCATCAACCAACCCGATAACGAGGAGATTAACTACTATTATCCCACGAGCGATCTTGTAACAGGACCCGACATTATCTTCTTCTGGGTGGCCCGAATGATTATGGCAGGGTACGAATATCGCGGAAAGATGCCCTTTAAGAATGTATATTTCACGGGTATCGTACGCGACAAGCTGGGACGTAAGATGTCGAAATCGCTCGGCAACTCGCCCGACCCCATCGAATTGATTGAACAATATGGTGCCGACGGTGTTCGTATGGGCATGATGCTTTCGGCGCCTGCGGGCAACGATATTCTTTTCGACGAGGCACTATGCGAACAAGGACGTAACTTCAACAACAAGATTTGGAACGCGTTCAGGCTCGTTAAGGGCTGGGAAGTTAGCGACCAACCGCAACCTGAGGCCAGCCGAATTGCCTGCCAATGGTTTGAGGCCAAACTCCGCCAAACCAACGAAGAGCTGAACGACTTGTTCTCGAAATATCGCATTTCGGAGGCACTCATGGCCGTATATCGACTTTTCTGGGACGAGTTTTCAAGCTGGTATCTCGAAATGGTGAAACCTGCATACGGCTCACCCATCGACGTCCACACCTACAACGCCACGTTGCGCTACTTCGAAACGCTGCTCAACATGCTGCACCCCTTCATGCCTTTCATTACCGAAGAGCTGTGGCAGCATATTGCCGAACGCAAAGAGGGCGAGTCGATTATGTGCCAATGCCTGAAAATAGACGCGCCCACAGAGGCCGACAACAAGCTGAATGCCAAGATGGAATTAGTCAAACAGATTATCAGTGGCGTGAGAACAATGCGTAGTCAAGAGCGATTGTCCCCAAAATACAAGTTCGACCTACGATACATGGGCAAAGAAAACATTTGGCAAGACTATGTAAGTCTAATTGAAAAGATGGCCAATGTAGGCTTTACAAGTGAGCGTCCTATAACAAATGGAACTTATACTTTCATGGTTGAGACCCACGAATTTGTTATACATGTTGGCAATCTAATTGACTTTGAAACAAAGATTAGTAAACTAGAGGCACAATTGGCGCACCTCGAAGATTTCCTTGCTGGCATCAAGAAGAAACTGTCTAACGAACGCTTTGTGGCTAACGCTCCTGAAGCCGTCGTTGCTTTGGAACGCAAGAAACAAAGCGACTCGGAAGAAAAGATTGCCGCGCTAAAAGCGTCTATCGAGGAATTGAAGGCAGATATAGAGAGATCTGGAAACTCCCCTTTACTGGATAATTTTGGTGCGTGAAATTATATAACATCCCTTTAAAGTCGGGGGCGGCGTAAAACAAACGCGCCATCACCCACCTACAAACGAAGTTCCTGAACCGCTCCGCACCATCGAACACGCCCTTGCAAGCGCAAAACTTGGCGATGCGGGCAAACCAATGGCAGCGAACGGTGCAGGAACTTCTCTCATTTAATCCCCAAACATCCCCCTTCATGCAAAAAAGACTCACCTCATTACTCATACTTTTGGCAACGCTCTTTATTGTGAGTTGCCACGAAGACGTGCCTGCGCCCTACCCCATCCCGCAAGGTTTGCCCGACAAAACCGTCTTTGTCTACATGCCGTGGAGTGCCTCCAGAAACAACACAACAGGTAGTTTGTACAACAATTTCCTGCAAAACATCAAGGATATAGAGGCAGCCATCGAGGCCGAAAAGGGATTGGGGCGTAACAAGCTGATGGTGTTCATCGCCACATCGGCCAACAGCGCGGTGCTGATGGAGGTGAAATGCGCACCCTATGGCACTTGCCGGCGAGACACGCTGCAACGTTACGACCAGCACAACATGCCTGCCTACACCACAACCAACGGCTTGGCCAGTATATTTAACGAAGTAAAAGCACAGGCCAAGGCCAAACAATACGCCCTCATTGTGGGCTGTCACGGCACGGGTTGGCTTTTCTCAGAGGGTAAGAGCAGGGCACGCACACGCTATTTCGGCGGAACCGACCATTATTTTCAAACCAACATCCCCACATTGGCTGCGGCCATAGAGCAGGCTAAGATGCCCATGCAGTTCGTTATGTTCGACGACTGCTACATGTCTAACATAGAAGTGGCCTACGAAATGCGCCACGCCACCAACTATCTTATTGGCTGTTGCAGCGAGATTATGGCTTACGGCATGCCCTATAAGAACATTTGGAAATACCTGATACAGCAAAACCCCAACTATCAGGCCGTAGTTAACGAGTTCCATCAGTTTTATTCTAACTATCAGTGGCCATACGGAAACATCGGCGTTACCGATTGTAGCAAAGTGGAAGAAGTGGTTGCGCACATGAAAACAATTAACGCTGCAACTGCGAAAAAAGCCAATCTCATTGATTGGGAAGACGTTCAGCGACTTGATGGCTACGAAAAGACCATCTTCTTTGATATGGGCGACTACGTAAACAAACTCTGCACTACGCCCGAAACACAGGCGTTGGCGCGCAACTTGCACACTGCACTTGCCCAGTTGGTGCCATATAAGTCTACAACGCCATATATTTACACAGCCCTTGAAGAGCTTAGCTACAACAGAATCCGCGTAAATGCGTATAGCGGAATAACCATCAGCGACCCCACACAGTCGGATTTTGAGAAGGCCTTAACCACTAAAAAGGCAACTGGGTGGTGGAAAGCGACACATTAATAAAAGGAAGTCGTCTTGACTTTTAATATTTCTACAAATTGAGAAGAGCCTGTTTTCTCTGCACTTTAAAATCAAAATAAACACCCCTTCATGTACGAAGTACCTGGACAAAGATATGATAAAACCTGAAATACGGCTCCATTTGTTTGTGGCAAAACGTGGT
>NZ_KV815125.1:9379-22216 GCF_001814145.1 Prevotella sp. HMSC073D09
CGGCTCCATTTGTTTGTGGCAAAACGTGGTTATATTTCAGAAGGCTGTCTGGCGGAAGTTGTTCCATACACTCTCTACAAGCTGGAAACCCAGCTGCAATGGCAGATTACTTCTGCGTTTGCATGGTGCAGTATGTAAGTGGCATACCCTGCAACCGCTCGCGCTGGCCGTCGCAAGCGTACATGTTTTCGATGCCGTTGCCCACTCGCGCGTTTTTACGGTATAACCGTTTTGTCTAGTTTTTAGCAATAAATTTAACATTGTGAGTGCCCTTTTTGTCCACCAACCGCTCACCTTGCCGCAAAAAATCGAGATTCTCGCGAAGGTTTTTTTGATGTAAAACGGGGGTAGCTTGTGAATGCGATGAAATGAATTTTTATTTAAAAAGACCGCCATTTGCACCAGATTTTGGGCGTTTTGCCGCTAAAAATACTGTGTTTTGGTGCTAAATGCACTGCATTTTGGTGCAAAATGCACTGCGTTTTGGTGCAAAATACAATGCGTTTTGGTACAAAACACCAGGCGAAATGGTGCTAAATGCAAGGCAAAAAGGTGCTAAACGCAAGGCAAAAAGCATAAATATACACACCAATTGTATAAACAAAACCTTTTAGGAACATTAAAAACATGACCGAAAAGGGCAAAATAGTGGTTAATAAGTGGGATTTTAGGGGCTAAAAGCGTGTAATTGGGCTTAGAAAAATACGAGCTGGCAACCAATCTAGAAAGGCTAAATGGTACAAAATGCAGGTTTTACTCTTAAAAACAGACAAAACAAAAGGAGTGGAAAGCTAGAAATAGGGGCGATTTGCCTACTTTATGGCTCATATTTTCGCTAGAACGGAGCGAAAATTGGAGCGATATTGTAAAATAAAAGATAATAATTTAAGTTTTCAAGTTGGTGAGTTGGAAAACTAGTGGGTTGGAGATTTTTCGATTTTTTTTGAGTTGACGTGCTGGTGTTTTTTGAGTTTTTGAGTTGATGAGTTAATAAGTTGATGAGTTGATTGGCTGATTTGTCCTGTACTTCGTGTGTGAGAAGAGCGTTTATCTTGTGTTGGCATCACAGAGAGAACAAGCTCCCCTTAATTTATAGGAACATAAAAAGTCAAGACTACTTCAAGGAGTGAACACAGAAATAAGGGACTTATCCAAACAAGCCAAAAGGCTATTCCAACAAAACGACAGATTATCCCTGCGGCTTAACGAACAAATGCCTACGCCTTCTAACAACAGAAAGACGTAGACATTTGCATTATCGCTCTCTAAATCATATGAGTATGGTTGCGTGTTGTATGATTATATACCTGCCACCCCACCCTTCTTGCACTTCTCAACCAACCCAAGCCGCAAGAGCAACACGCGTAGATTACACCTTGTTTAGTTCGTTAGCTAGAACACAACACCTGATGAACAACGCATCATCTGCAACAAAAACAGCCTGTAAAAGCATCTTGTTGTAGCGTCCGTACAAGGCTCTTCGTACTCGCACTACAAGGCTCTTGTACTCGCGTTTCAAGCACTTTGTAGTGTCAGTACAAGCCTTTTTTGAGACACTACAAGGTGTTTTGTACTGATGTCTGCATGGCTAAGTGCTGTTTGCCCTACGCTGACAAATGGCCGGCAGAGGAATTTTGTAATACGATGCTTACGCTTTGCCACATAACGGATAAGATGATGTGCAGTTATCTGAAAGTATTAGAGAAGCGGTTTGTGGAACAGGGCGACATAAAAGAACGTATGCACGCTGCTCGCACGGGGTATAGGCAGGCTCAAGACGATTTGTCGGCAAGGCTGAAAATAGAAAACGAACAGTTAAAGGCCGAAGTGCAAAGGCTGAAAGCAGAGTTGGAGATGCGAAAGCTAGAAGAGTGAGGGGGTAGTTTTTTTGTTATCCTAGGTATCCTAGTAATCCTAGGTATCCTAGTAGCCCTAGGTTTCCTAGTAATCGTAGGCTTTCTAGTCTTCCTAGTTATCCTAGTTATCCTAGTTATTCTAGTTATCCTAGGCTCTCTAGACATCCCAGTAACCCTAGTTATCCTAGGCATCCTAGTTGTTCTAGGCCTCCCAGTTACCCTATAAATATTATCCCCATATTTTGTATTCTCACAATTTTGCGTAACTTTGCACTACGAAAAATTAGGGTATAACAATGAATAAGAAAATGATTGTGGGCATGGCCATTGCTGCCATGTCGCTAATGGGCAACAAAGCTTACGCCCAATTCGATTTTGGAAAGATACTGCAAAACGGTGCAGACATATTATCGAATGGCGGAACAACCGACGATTTGCTTTCGGGCATTACCTCCATCTTCTCTGATAAGAAAGTGGCTACCATCGACGATCTTGTTGGCGAGTGGACTTACACCGAACCCGCTGTGGTGTTTATGAGCGAGAACTTGCTGAAAAAGGCTGGCGGAAAGCTGGCATCGAGTGCCATAGAGAAGACCATTGAAACGCAACTTAACAAGGTGGGCATTACCAAAGGGGCAATGAAAATGACCTTTACACGCAACGGGCGCTTTACGCAAACCATCGCTGGCCGACGTCTGCGCGGCACTTTTACCATCAAGGGTAAAGAAGTGGTGCTGAAATATGCAGGCGAAATAAAACAACTTGTTGGCACAACGCAGGTAGACGGCAACGACTTGCTCATCGTGATGGATGCCTCGAAGATGCTCACTTACCTCAAAGCTATTGGCAGTTTCAGTGGAAACGCCTCGCTGAAAACCGCCACTTCGCTGCTTGGAAGTATGGACGGCATGCTCTGCGGACTGCGTTTAAATCGTGCAAGCAAGTAAACAAGGAAACGAAAAGGGCTAAATCGCACGCCCCAAAGGTGCACTTTTAACACCCATGCGTTGCGTAATTCAAAGAAAAGACGTAACTTTGCACCGCTTTTTAAGGCGCATCAATCAAGAAATTGATATTTCGTGTGATGGCGAATTAAGCACAATTGTTTAATAACTTAATTTAGAGTAACACATTATGAGAGAAATTAATGTAGCAGGTAAGAGCAGAAGCAACCTGGGAAAGAAGGCTTCTAAGGAAATGAGAAAAGAAGGATTGATTCCTTGTAACCTTTACGGCGAGAAGAAAAACGCTGACGGTCTGCCTGAGGCTCTTTCGTTCGTTGTGCCTATGGCCGAACTTCGCAAGGTGGTTTATACGCCCCACATCTATGTGGTGAACCTCGATATTGATGGCCAGAAACACACTGCCATCATGAAGGAACTGCAATTTCACCCCGTAACGGATGCCCTGCTGCACGTAGACTTCTACGAAATCAACGAAGAAAAGAGCATCGCTATCGGCATTCCCGTTAACCTCGTGGGCTTGGCTCAGGGTGTTCGCGATGGTGGACGTCTTAGCCTTTCTATCCGTAAGTTGATGGTTAAGGCTCCTTACAAGCAAATTCCTGAAAAGCTAGACATTGACGTAACCGCACTGACCATCGGTAAGAGCATCAAGGCTGGCGAGCTTTCGTTTGAAGGTTTGGAAGTGGTAACACCGAAAGATGTTATCGTTTGCACCGTTAAGATGACGCGTGCTGCCGCTGCCGCCGCTGCTGCCGCTGCCGCAGGTAAGTAAAAAACGGTGGGTATTGAAAACCACTTTTCTGAATGGAGAAATATTTAATTGTAGGCTTGGGAAACCCCGGACGAGAATACGAGGCAACCCGTCACAATACAGGATTTATGATATTGGACGCTTTTGCAAAGGCGTCCAATATTGTTTTTGAGGATAAGCGTTATGGTTTTGTCAGCTCTGCGATGGTAAAAGGTCGCAAGTTGGTTCTGTTAAAGCCGTCAACGTTTATGAATCTCAGTGGAAACGCCGTGCGTTATTGGCTCGATAAAGAGAATATTCCACAAGAACACCTGCTCGTTGTGGTAGACGATTTGGCTCTGCCGCTTGGCCGTTTGCGACTGAAAGGCAATGGCAGCAATGGCGGACACAATGGGTTGGGGCATATCCAGCAGCTTATCGGACCGCAATATGCCCGATTGCGCGTGGGTATCGGCAACGAATTTCCGCGCGGAGGACAGGTAGATTGGGTGTTGGGCGAATACGATGACGAGGAACTTAAAGCCTTAGAGCCTGCCATTGAGCGCAGCATTGAGATTATCAAGAGCTTTGCCTTGGCTGGGATAACGGTTACAATGAACCAGTTTAACAAAAAGAACGCATAACTTTTGGCGATGAACGAGGCAAGGATTGACAAATGGTTGTGGGCCGCGCGGATATTTAAAACTCGCTCGATAGCGGCCGATGCCTGCAAAAACGGGCGCGTAACGCTTAATGGGGTGAACCTGAAACCAAGTCGAACGATTAAGGAAGGCGACGTGGTGAGCGTGAAAAAGCCGCCCGTAACCTACTCGTTCAAGGTGCTGAAAACCATCGAACAACGTGTGGGAGCAAAGCTGTTGCCGGAGATTTACGAGAACGTTACCGACCCAAAGCAGTACGAACTGTTACAGATGAGCCGCATCAGTGGCTTTATAGATAGGGCGCACGGTACGGGTCGACCAACGAAAAAGGAACGTCGAGCCTTGGATGCCTTTGTAGATCCCGTGATGTTTGGGTTCGACGATGAGGACGAGGGCGACGAATAAGTTCATTCAACACAGATTGTAAGCAGGTATTTCCTATCACTTGGAGGTATGTTCAGACTTTCAACCACCATCTTTCCTTACAGCCTTTTGCGGCGGCAACCACATTAACCCACGTAAACAATAAAGCATATACAAACCCTATGACCAACATTGCCATCTTTGTTTCGGGCAGCGGAACCAACTGCGAGAACATCATTAGGCACTTTGCCGATGATGCCAACGTACATGTCGCCTTGGTGTTGAGCAACAAACCCGACGCCTATGCCCTTATTAGGGCCAAGAACCACCATGTTCCTACGGCCGTATTAACCAAAGCCGAGTTTAACGATGAAACCAAAGTGATGGACTTGTTGAAAGCGCACGAGGTGAATTTCATCGTCTTGGCTGGTTTCTTATTGATGATTCCGCCCTTCCTTGTCGCTGCTTTTCACCAACGTATGCTCAACATTCATCCCGCCTTGCTGCCAAAATTCGGTGGGAAAGGCATGTATGGGCACCATGTTCACGAGGCGGTGAAGGCCGCAGGAGAGAAAGAAACGGGCATCACCATCCATTGGGTGAGCGACGATTGCGATGCTGGCGAGATTGTTGCACAATATTCTACGCCTTTAACAGACAGCGATACGCCCGACGATATTGCCGAGAAGGTACACCAGTTGGAGCAAGCTCACTTTCCCGAAGTTATTGCGCAGGTGTTGGAAAGGGCTAATTTATAGATTACACTTAACGGAAAACCATCATGAAGAGAACAGCTTTTATCTTCGTTGCCCTATGGGGCACGTTGTGTTTGAACGCTCAAGAAAAGTCAAAGGCTAATCGTTGGCCTTCGTTTCTAAATAAAACGGATTTTGCGGATGCCACAAAGTTCATCCCCGCGCCGCCCGATACGTCGAGCATTGCATACCTCAACGACTTTAATCGCTATCAATGGGGTAAGTCTATGCGCAATACAGCGCGTGGAAAGCAAGCCGTTTACGATGCGTCTGTTGACATCGACTCCGTGCTTAATGGCTTTTCAGATGCCTTTGGCATGCCAATCACCAAAAGTACGATGCCCGAACTGCACTATTTGATGGAGCGTGTGGAGAACGATGGCAGTCTTTCGGTGCGTAGTGCGAAGAAGAAATACATGCGCAAACGCCCATACGTGCAGTTTGGAGAAGGTACAGCCGTGCCGCACGAAGAGGAAGAACTGCGCCATACTGGCTCTTTCCCCTCTGGTCATACGGCTCGTGGATGGGCTATGGCCTTGGTTTTGGCCGAGATTAACCCCGAAAGACAAGACGAGATACTTGTGCGTGGCTACGAATATGGCGAAAGTAGGGTGATTGCCGGCTTTCATTATCAGAGTGATGTAGATGCGGCACGCCTTGTTGCAAGTGCTGCTGTGGCTCGCCTGCATGCTGATGAGGCCTTTCGCAAGCAGTTGGACAAGGCTAAAAAGGAATTTGCACGATTGAAAAAGAAGTAGTTTTGCAAACCACTTTGGTGCACAAATACGCTTGCGGGGCGTTTATGGCGAGTGATATAAACTACCATAAATGCCCCGCAAAGCTTTTGTTTATGTAGGTTTGTGGAGTTGACACAAAATCCCTTTGGCTTAACCAGCCTGCAATTACGCCTTGCTCAATGCGCGATAGGCCTCGTCGAAGGCCTTGGGATGTCGGCCGATGAGACATACATTAACAAGGCAATTGGCCGCAAGTTCGATGTCGGTTAGGTCTACGCCCTTTTCTTTCACCACCTCTTTGCCCAAGCAAACCTCCCATGTGGTGTCGAAAGCAGCATCTTCGGCACCCATAAAGGATGCGTCGCTGTTGGGGTCGGGCATTATTCGGTAGCGTATGTTCTTCTTAGAGGCCACGGGTTTCAGGCTCATCAGGATGTTATAGCCTTGTTCGAGCGAGGTGCGAAACTTGCCAGTGCCAGGGAACATGTCGGCGACAACGGGCATGAGGTCGTCGAATTGATAACGTTGTAAAAGTTGTTGCAGTTTCATTCGTGCTTTATTTTATGGGGTAAATGATGGGGGAACGATGCTCCCAATCAGAGTATTTTCAATGCAATGGCAGCACAAGCCTCGGCATCGGCCAAGGCATGGTGGTGCATATCAAGTTCGTAACCACAATGGCTGGCCACGGTAGGAAGTCTAAAATCGGCCAATCCTGCCTCTTTCAGCTTACGACGTGCTGTTAATAGCGTGCAATAAAAGGGATAATCAGGATATTCCATGTCGTAGGCGGCGAAGGCCGCTTTAAGACACGACTCATCGAAAGCCTTGTTATGCGCCACAAGCGGCTTGTTGCGTATCAGCGGAGCAATCTCTGCCCACACGTCGGGAAACGTGGGCTGACCATTTGTATCGGCAGTGGTAAGTCCGTGAATGGTAACGCACCGCTCTTCAAAATAGTTGGGCGTGGGTTGTATCAGATGGTAATAGCTGTCCACAATCTTACCTTCTTCCACCAGCACAAGGCCCACACTACACACGCTTTCCCTTTTGAAGTTGGCCGTTTCGAAGTCTATGGCGGCAAAATCTTTCATTGTTTTCTCTGTGTTTATAACGATATGGGCGGAACAATCCACGTTCCGCCCATATCTATTTGTTTTGTCTTGTGTTGGTTCGCTTTAACTTACGAGGCCTTAAAATTTAGCCATCTTTATGGCTACAATGGCGCATTCGTCGCCCTTGTTGCCGTATTTTCCACCGCATCTGTCAAGTGCTTGTTGCTGGTCGTTGGTTGTTAGCAAGCCATACACCACGGGGATTTCGCTCGTGGCGTTGAGTTTTGCAATGCCATATGTAACGCCTTGGCAAATGTAATCGAAGTGCGGAGTCTCACCTCTGATAACGCACCCCAGTATGATAACGGCATCATAGCCGCCGTTAAGCACCATTTGGTGTGCGCCATAAACCAATTCGAAACTGCCAGGAACGGTTTTTACGTGTATGTTCTCTGGCAATGCGCCATGCCTTTCTAGTGTTTGAACGGCTCCGTTTAGCAGAGCACCCGTCACTTCGGGGTTCCATTCAGACACCACGATGCCGATACACATGTTGCTGGCATCGGGAATTTTCGACAGGTCGTATTCCGAAAGGTTGTGTAATGCGGTAGCCATTATTTCGTTGATGCGCGTTCCACATACTTGTCAATCTCCGAACTCTGTACGAGTATGGAGTTAACATACTTCTTCTTGATGTCTTGGTAGATGGCCAAAGCCTCTTCTTTCTTGCCTTGCGACTCAAGGATTTCGCCTGCTTGGATAAGGAACAGGGGCGAAAGCGTGCTGTTTGCGCCATCGGCGTCTTTGCCGTCGGCCAGCTTTGCAGCCTTTCTCAGATTGTCAACAGCCTTGTCCAAGTCGTTAAGGTGTGCATAGGCGTTGCCCAAAGCCGCAACAGCAGCAGGGCTAACCATAGCATCCGAGGCGGGCGAATAGGCGTCGAGGAACTTCTTTGCAGCTTCCCATTTATCGAGATTTGCATTGCAAAGGCCAGCATACAGGTTGGCCAAGTTGCCTGCATCGGTGCTGCTGTAATCGTCGGCAATGCGTGCGAAACCCACATAACCAGCTCCATCGCCGTTCAGGGCCTTGTCGAATTGCTCTTGATTAAAGTATTCTTGCCCTTTGGCCAAGGCCGTACTAGCCTTTTCTTCGCGTGGACCAGCCACGAGCGACTTATACAGGAAGAAGCCAGCCACGATGAGAACCAAGGCCGCAACAGAGCCAAGTATCACTTTTTTGTTCTTCGAGAAGAATGCCTCAGAGCTTTGCGATGCGTCGAAAGTTTCGGCAACGCCTTGTTTGTTTTTGTTTGCCATTATATATTTAAACGTTGTTATTATTCTAAGAAGTGGGGCAAAATTACTGATTTTCTCGCATATAGTGAAACATATCAGCTACTTTTTTCGTTTTTCATACCCAAATGGCGTAACTTTGCAAGAGAGTTAACTGTTTGTTTCGATTATGATTTTGAATAGCATTTCAATTATCAATTATAAAAACCTGCGTGCTGTCAACTTGCAGCTGTCGCCCAAAACCAATTGTTTCATTGGGCATAACGGGTCGGGAAAGACCAATTTTCTCGATGCGTTGTACTACCTTTCGTTTTGCAGAAGTGCGTACAACCCCATTGATTCGCAGCTTATTACCCACGAGCAGGACTTTTTTGTGCTTGAGGGCGACTATACCAGCGAGGCTGGCGAGGCCGAAAACGTGTATTGCGGCATGAAACGTGGGTCGAAAAAGCAGTTTAAACGCAACAAGAAGGCTTACAAACGACTGTCGCAGCACATTGGGTTGATACCCTTGGTGCTGGTTTCGCCTGCCGATGCTGCACTTATTGATGGTGGCAGCGAGGAGCGTAGGCGACTGATGGACATGGTTATCGCACAATACGACACAACCTATATCGAGGCTTTAACCCGATGTAATAAGGCTTTGCAACAGCGAAACGCCCTGCTAAGAATGGAGGCCGAACCCGACTTAGCTTTGCTGGAACTGTGGGAAGAGGAGATGGCGGCACAAGGAAAAGTGGTATATGCCAAGCGCGCAGCCTTTGTAGAAGAGTTCATTCCTGTGTTCCAAAGCATTCACGAGCGCATTTCGGGTGGGTCGGAACGTGTCTCTCTGCGCTATATCTCGCATGGCCAGCGGGGCGACTTGCTCGATGTGATACGCAAAGACAGGCATAAGGATAGGGCTGTTGGCTACTCTTTGCACGGCGTTCACCGCGATGATTTGGAGATGTTGATTGATGGCTACCAACTAAAACGCGAGGGTAGTCAGGGCCAGAGCAAAACATACGCCTTGGCGATGAAACTTGCGCAGTTCGATTTCTTAAAGCGAACGGCATCTAAAACCACGCCATTGCTGTTGCTCGACGACATCTTCGACAAGCTGGATAGCCAACGCGTGGAGCGTATTGTGGAGTTGGTGTCGGGCGATAGCTACGGACAAATATTCATAACAGACACTAACCGAGAGCACCTAGACCGCATATTGCAGTCGGGAACTACTGATTATAAGCTTTTTTATGTAGAAAACGGGGAAATAACCGAGAAAGGAGGCGACAATGTTTAGGCGCGATGTGAAACCTTTGGGCGAGATATTGATGAAACTTCTGCGTGACGAAGGACTTGAAACGCCTTTACAACAGAAACGACTGATTGACGCATGGGAGACGGTGGCAGGCGCTATGGTGGCGCGTTACACCACAGAGAAGTTCATTAAGAACCAAACCTTGTTTGTTAAGATAACCAATCCTGCACTTCGCCAAGACCTTGCGATGATGCGAGCACAACTGATGCGACGACTAAACGAACAGGTTGGGGCATTGGTTATTACTGAAATTAAAGTGTTTTAAAAGAGGAGAAGATGGGGCGGATTGCTGATAGGCTAGGTTGTTTTAGTTGTTCTAGGTTTTCTAGATATTCTAGGCTTTCTAAGTATTCTAGGTGTTCTAGGTTTAACTGGCTTTACACCTAACTAGCTTACCTTCTTACTCCCTTTACTCCTTACTCCCTTTACTACCTATCCCTTGATTACTCCTAATAAAAACTAACGATGAATAAAGACAAAAAGAAAATAGGCTTAGCCCTATCGGGAGGTGGCTATCGTGCTGCTGCTTATCATGTAGGAACGTTGCGGGCATTGCACAAGTTGGGCATCCTCAACAAAGTAGATGTTATTTCTTCGGTGTCGGGCGGGTCGATAACTACGGCCTATTACGCCCTGCATAAAGACGATTACCAAACATTTGAACAAGGTTTTATTGCGCGTTTGCAGCGTGGTGTGCTTTGGTCTTCGTTTCTTTATGTAGGTGTTTTGGGCGTTCTTGTGCTTGCTTTCGCCGTGGCCTTGGGCTATATCACGTCGCTAGTGATGGGCACTTTATGGCCTAACCATCCCATTTGGGCAGGTAGCGTGGCCGCGTTGGTAGGCGTATGCGCATTAGTTTTTGTGCTTTTAGGTATCTTGAAGAACTCGTTTACGGCCTTGCCCACAAGCAAACTTATTTCAAAGCTTTACGATAAAGTGTTTTTCGAGCGCAAAACACTGTCCGACTTGCCCCAAACACCCTTGATTTGCATCAATTCCACCAACCTTGCCACGCAGCTGCCATTCACCTTTTCGCGCGGAATGATGGGCGAATATGCCTATCGCATCAACGGACAATCCATGTTCGATGCTAACGGTTTTCCACTTTCACGCGCCGTGATGGCCTCTTCGTGTGTGCCATACGGCTTTACGCCGATAACCATTGGTGCGGCTTTTGTGCGCGGCAAGTACGAAGATTGCGAACAAAAGCCCGAACCGCCCAAACTGATTGATGGTGGCGTGTACGACAATCAAGGGGCGCACAAACTAAGTCAAGACAAGAGCCGCTTTCGTTGCGACTACATTGTGGTGAGCGATGCAGGTAATGGCAGCGTGAGTGTAGCAGGCACCACGCACTTTTTTAACCTCGCCATGAATACCATTAGTATGATGATGAACCGCATAAAGAAGATGCAACGCAGCGACAACCTTTACGAAGGCTTTGCCAATAAGGAACATTTTGCTTACGTGCCACTTGAATGGGATTGCAGCGAACGTCCGTTACATGGCTTTGTTAACAACCTTCGCAATGGCAATGTACATCCCGATGTGTGGCAGGCACACGGCATAAGCGAGGCAGAAGTTGCAAGCTTGAAGGCAAAAGGCGCACAACGAACCGAGGCAGAAAAGGCCATTTTGCAGCACATTAAGGCCAGTGTGGGGTGGAGTAAGTTTGAAGGAAGCGTGCCTAGTGCCGATAACATAGACTTGGCTCGGCGTGTTGGCACTAGTCTTGTGGCTCTTTCTGCGGAGCATATAGACGCCCTAATAGCCCATTCTGCTTGGCTTGCCGAACTGCAAACGCGTCTTTATTTGCCGATGTTGGTAGAGCAAGTGTAAGTTAATAGGCTTAGGATGAACGTGATTTTAGTACAATCCTGTTTCATGAGATAAAATGATGTGTCACTCGGATATGGATTGGAATACCTACCATCGCAAGATGGAATACCAATGGATGAACATTTAAAAATAGTATATCTAAGTATATATGCGCATGAAAATGGTAAGGTGTTTAATGCTAATGTGCGTTTTCTTGGTGGCGTGTACGACACATACGCCCCCAAAGAAAATGGCGAAAAAGAAGAGGAGCAATATTCGTTGTTTTGAAAAGCTCGATACAGCTGACGCCAACAAAAGGTTCCTTGAATATAGGAAAAAGGAAGAGCAGGAATTTCCCGAAGAACAATTTATGTATCCACCCTGTGAATGCAACTACACGGACTCTGCGGGAAACGTCATAACTGTGACAAAAACCGAAGTTGGATATGTTAAGACAAAGCAGAAAAGAGGAAGTCTGTTTGGTGAGTATCGATGTTATTTCATGAATGGTAACATTCAAGAGTCTGGTCAATATTATTATCAAAGTTTTAATTGTGGAATATGGAGAGAATATGATATGAAAGGTTATCTCATCAAAGAAACAGATATGGACAAGCCTTACAAGAACTATTCTTGGCAAAAGGTCTTGGACTTTGTTAAAAAACGCAATATAGATCTTTATGACGAGCGTACCAACATAGACCGATATATTAACGAATCGAACATCCCCTGTTGGAAAATAAGCTGGTTTAACGCGCGCATAACGCTCCCTCGCTATACCATTATTGATGCACGAAATGGACGCATCATCACAGATGGCATTTCGCATGGGATGAAATAAAACGTATGATTCATTGTGTATTCAGGCACATACCAGGCTGGTGTCTGTTCCATAAATCTAGCGTAGGCTGGTTCTAAAAGCCGCCAAAGGGGTTTTTTAGAACCAGCCATAAATGACATACATTTATCTTTCCTTTCCCATCCACATTGAAATTAGTTACATTTTATATGAAGTCGTCTTGACTTCTGATATTTCTATACATGGAGGGTTGTTCACCATCTTTGTGCTGTAAAAGCATTCTCTACAAGTTGAGAATTGGTTGCCAATGGCAGATTACTTCTGCGTTTGCATGATGCTGTTACCGTTGTCCGTGAGCAGCATGCCCTGCAACCGCTCGCGCTGGTCGTTGCAAACCTACATGTTTTCCGTGCCGTTGCCCACTCGCGCGTGTTTACCATAGATTGCTTTTGTATGGTTTTTAGTAAGAAATTTAACATTATGAGTGCCCTTTTCGTCC